>DASZDI010000301.1:0-1911 GCA_035942135.1 Solirubrobacterales bacterium
GCGCGGTGCAGGGCGGGCTCGGAGATCGCCTCGTCGGCGGCGAACGCCTCGTCGAGCGCTGCTTGGGCCGCGGCCTCGGCCTCGAGCCAGCGCTGCGGCGCCGGGCGCTCCTGCCCTTTGAGCCGCTCCGCCCAGCCCGATGCCAGCGCGACCGGGTCGGCGCGGAGGATCGCCGTCGCCCGGTTGGTCGGCTCGTTCCAGCCGCCGTGGGGGTCGACGACGATCTGGTCGACGCCGCTCTCGGTCAGCCAGGCCCGCAGCGGCTTGCTGGTCGGCATCTCGCCGAAGCGCAGCACCAGGTCGGGGGCGACGGAGCCCGCGAAGCTCTCGTCGCGCAGCAGCAGGTCGTAGCCGGCAACGACGTGGGAGCGATCGTGGGGGCCGCAGCGCAGCTGCGAGGTCGGGTCGGCGAGGATCGGGAAGCCGGCAGCTCGGGCCAGCCGCGCGAGCGGCTCGCGCAGCTCCGGGTCGAGTTGGCGGCCGGCGACGATCACGCCGCTCTGCGCCCTCTCAATGTGCCCAGCGACCTCCTCGAGGAGGAACTGCGTGGGGGAGGGGTTGACGGGCGTGACCGCGGTCAGCGGTCGCCCCTCCCGTCCCTGCAGCGCCAGCGGCTCGGTCGCGGTCACCGCGCCCTCGACCGGGACCGGCGCCAGCGGCTCGCGCCAGGGCAGGTTCAGGTGGACGGGGCCGGGACGCACTTCTCCGCGCGCCTTGGCCAGGGCCCGGCAGGCGACCGAGCGGTAGTGGAGGAGCCCGTAGTCGTCCGCCTCGTGGGTGCCGACTTCGAAGAACCAGCGGACAGAGGAGCCGAAGGTCTTGATCTGGTCGATCGTCTGCCCGGCGCCGGTGCCCCGCAGCTCCGGCGGCCGGTCGGCGCTGAGGACCAGCAGCGGCACCGCCGATTCGTCGGCCTCGATCACCGCCGGGTGGTAGTTGACGAGCGCCGTCCCCGAGGTGCAGAGCAGCGCCACCGGCTCCCCGCTCGCGTGCGCCGCCCCCAGCGCGAAGAAGCCCGCCGAGCGCTCGTCGAGGATCACAGGTACCTCGATCTCCGGCTGCCGCCAGAGCGCCACCGCCAGCGGCGTCGAGCGCGAGCCCGGCGAGATCACCGCCAGCCGCAGCCCCCCGCGCGCAAGCTCCTCGGCAAAAGCCGAGGCGAGGGCGGTGTTGGCATTGGTGGGGTCCATCGGCGGCTGTGTCGCTTTGTTCCTCTACGGGGAGGACAAAAGCGACATGCGCAGGCTAGAGCCGGTGCGCCTGTAGCGCCTCCTCGTCGATCTCGACGCCGAGGCCGGGACCGGGAGGGAGGTGCAGCGTCCCGTCGCGCAGCTCGCACTCGACTGCGGCGATCGTCGTGGCGAAGAGGCGCTGGGTGGCGAGACCGTGCGCGAGGTCCACGGCGCCGCCGGTCGCGTCGAGGCTCCGCGCGACCCGCGCCGCGGCGGCGATCCCCACCGGCCCGTCGAGGGCGCTGGTGACGTAGGCGGGGAGGATGTCGGCGATCGCAAGCGCCGCGTCGGGGCCACCCACCTTCGAGAGCTTGATCCCGGTGTAGGCGCAGGCGCCGAGGGTGACGGCTCGCTCCGCCTCTTCCCGCGTCGCCACGCTCTCGTCGGCGGCGAGGGGGGTGGACGTAGTCGCCGCCAGCACCGCCATCGCCTCCAGCCCCGCCACCGGCTGCTCGGCAAGCTCGATCCCCAGCGGCTCCAGGTCCGCCAGCCTTCGCGTCGCCGTCTCAAGGTCCCAAGCCTCATTCGCATCCACGCGAATCCGCGCATCCGGCCCCACTGCCTCCCGCACCGCCCGCACCTGCTCAACATCGTTTCCGCGAGTCCGCGAAAAACCTTCTTGAGGGAGGGTTTTCGCGGACTCGGCGCCGAGCTTGAGCTTTAAGGTGGTGAATCCGTA
>DASZDI010000302.1:0-6256 GCA_035942135.1 Solirubrobacterales bacterium
CCTGGGGCATGTGCCTAGGGTACTCCTGAGGGTCGTCGTTCCTCGGACGTCGATGTTCGTCCTCTTCCGCTCGAACTTCAGCGTGCCGGTCGGCGATCAACTCGTCTGCCAGGCTGATGTCAGGAGCGATATAGGAGAACATGCCGCGAGCTAAGCTAGCACCGATGTAGATGTTTTGTCTGAGGACATGCTCTCCGTCTGGCTAGTTTTGATTTCGTTGGCTGGGCGAGCCCGGAGAAGTCGGGCGCTTGTGTGAGGGGCCTGTGAGGACGCTGTCTCCCGCCGACTCCGGAACTACAGTCGCCCGATGGCGACTCCTGCGGCACCCAGCGGCGGCGACCCTGAGCCGGTGACCCGTTCGACCTGGGCGCCCGGCTCGCCGGGGCCCTCGGTCAGGGCGATCCTGCGGGTCGTTCTGACGGTGGTCGCGAGCGCCTTGGCGCTGATGGTGCTGTGGCGGTTGCGGACGCCGATCGGCTATCTGGTGATCGCGTTGTTTGTCGCGCTGGTCGCGGCGGCGCCGGTCACCGTCCTCTCCCAGCACATGCGGCGCGGCTTGGCGATCGCGTTGGTCTACGGGGGCATCGTCCTGGTCCCGATCGGGGTGGGAGCGATTTTGGTCCCGCCCGGGGTGGAGGCCGCCTCGGACCTCGTCAACGAGATGCCGCGCTACGCGGAAGACCTGACGGAGACGATCGAACGCAACGACCAGCTGCGCGAGATCAACGCGAACTTCGACGTCACCGGCAAGGTCGAAGACTTTGCCGAAGAGTCCAGCGGCAGCGCCCTCGGCGACGCCCCGGGGGCGCTGGCCGACTTCGGCGCGGGCCTCGTCACCGCGATCTTCGCCGTGGTCACGATCCTCATCCTCAGCATGTTCATGGTCGCCCGCGGGCCGGGCTGGACCGAGGCCCTCCTGCGCACCCGCCCGCAGAAGGAGGCGGTGGTCCTGCGCCGCGCCCTCTACGCGATGGCCGAGGCGGTCTCCAGCTACGTCGGCGGCGCCCTGCTGCAGGCCCTGATCGCCGGCACCGCGGCGTTCGTCGTGCTGACGATCCTCGGCGTGCCGGCGCCGCTGGCCCTGGCGATGATCGTCGCCGTCTTCGACCTGATCCCGCTGATCGGCGCCACGATCGGCGCCTTCCTGGTCCTGCTGGTGACGCTCTTCGACGACTTCCCGCTCGACGCGATCGTCTGGGCGAGCTTCGCGATCGCCTACCAGCAGTTCGAGAACTACGTGGTGCAGCCCCGCATCCAGAGCCGCGCCGTCGACCTCGACCCCTTCGTCGTCGTCGTCGCCGCCCTCTTCGGCGGCACCCTCTTCGGCATCCTCGGCGCCCTCGTCGCGATCCCCACCGCGGCGGCGATCCAGATCGGGGTCAAGGAGTTCCTCCGCTACCGCCGCGGCGAGGAGAAAGCGGCGGAGGCGGCGGAGCCGGAGCCCGAGGTGCCGAGCCCCTCCTAGGCCTCGTGCCCGGGCTCGATCCGGCGGGCGCGGTGGAAGGTGAATTCGTCGAGGGTGGTGCCGCTCTCGGCCTCGGTCGGCTCGAGCAGGAAGCCGACGTGGTCGCCGAGGTCGTGACGGGCGAGGATCGCGCCGACGAACCAGTTGTCGCACTCGTCGAGGATCGGCAGGCCGTCGCGGCTCTCGTGCCACTCGCAGCGGGCGAACTTGTCGACCTCGTCGCCGGTCTCGCCGCCGAACAGCTCCGCCAGGTCCGCGGCCGAGGAGGAGACGAAGTGGACGGCGAGCGAATCGGCTTCTGCGGCCACGCGGCAGGTGTGGTTCTTGTCCGAGAGGCAGATCAGGAAGCGGGGCGGGTCGATGCTGCACTGGGTGGCGAAGCCGACCAGGCAGCCGGCCATCCTGCCGCCCGCCCTCGTCGTCGCGATGAACATCGGGTAGTCGAGGCCGCCGACCAGGTCCTCGAAGGCCGCGGCGGGCCGCTCCGCGCTCATCGGCTCGCGGGCTCGCGCCCGAGCAGCCGGGCGGCGCGCGTGCGCAGGCGCCAGGTCCTGCTGTTGAGGAGGCCGTCGAGGGCGGCGGAGAGCTCCCGGTTGTGCCGGCGCAGGTCCTCGATCGCGCCGTTGAGGCGGTCGATGTCGCGGCGCTGGTGGGCGAGCGCGTCGTGGGCGGTGGCGAGGTGGCCGCTGACCTCGTCCTCTCTGCCGATCAGCCAGCGCAGGTAGTCGTCGATCAGCTCGCCTTCGGTCGCCCGCAGCGCCGACTCGACCTCAGGGGCGACCCGGTAGCCGCCCTCGCCGTCGGCGACGACCGGCTCGGCGACGCCGGTGAAGCGCGCCTCTGCCTGCGCGGGCGGGGAGGGCGCCGCCGCGCCTCCGAGCACCCGCTCCAGCCGCGCCCGCGTGTGCGGCAGCGCCGCCTCGACCGCCGCCCGGATCGTCTCCGGCTCGGCGTCGGTGGGGGCCGGGGCCAGGTCGGTCACGGCCGGTCCCCACTTGTCGGTGAAGCGATGGCGGTTGCGTTCGAAGAGGAAGAGGCGCAGGCGCGGCCCGGTCAGCAGCGAGTTGGGCCGACGGTCGAAGGTGCCGCTCGCGTGGACCACCCGCGAGTCGGGCACGCTGAGGACCGGCCGGCCGAGGCCCCACATCGCCGTCGAGATGTCGATGTCCATGAAGACCGCGGGGAAGAAGCGCTCGTCCCAGCCGCCGACGGCAGCCGCCGCCTCGCGGTCGACCAGCATCGCGGCGCCGCTCAGCATGTCGGCCGGGGTCGGCTCGCTCGCCGCCGCCACCTCCGGCGCGGTCGCCGCGTTCAGCGGCTGGTGGGCGGCGTCGGAGAAGAGCACCCAGCCGCAGTTCTGGACGCTGCCGTCGGCGTTGAAGAGGCGGCTGCCGACCGCCCCGGCGCCGGTCTCGCTCATCGTCTCGCAGAGCGGCCGCAGCCAGCCCGGCTCCGGCTCGCTGTCCTCGTGCATCGTCGCCAAGCGCGGCGCCTCGGCCACCGCGCCGCCGAGGTTCCAGCCGACGCCCGGCCCGGCGTTGGCGCGGGAGAGGACGACCTTGCCGCCCGTCGTCGAGCCGCGGACGAAGCGCTCCAGCTCCTCGTCGGGATCGTTAAGGAGGATCACGACCTCGGCGGGGACGCCGGGATCGCCGGCGAGCGCCGCCAGGCACCGCTCCGCCAGCTCCACGGCGCCGTCGAGGAGGACGATCACGGAGACCTCCGGATCCTTGGCGGCGGGAAGGCGGATCACCTCGGTCAGCCTATCTCCCGCTCGTGCCCTCGCCCTATGATCGGACGCTGTGGCCGAAGCAGATGCCCTGTCCGAAGCGCGCGCCGACGGAGGAGCGGGCGCGCCCCGCGTGGCGCTGCTCGGCTGCGGGCGCTGGGGCCGCCACATCCTCCGCGACCTGCTCTCGCTGGGCTGCGAGGTCCCCGTCGTCGCCCGCTCGGAGGAGAGCCGGCGGCGCGCCGAGGACGGCAGCGCGAGCGCGATCGTCCCCGACCTCGCCTCGCTCGGCCCGGTCGACGGCGTCGTGATCGCGACGCCGACCGCGACCCATGCCGAGATGGTCGGCGAAGCGCTCGAGCTCGGCGTCCCGGTCTTCGTCGAGAAGCCGCTCACCGCCGACGTCGCCTCCGCCCGCCGGCTCGCGGCGGCCGCTCCCGACCGCCTCTTCGTGATGGACAAGTGGCGCTACCACCCCGGCGTCCGGGAGCTGGCCCGGATCGCCCGCTCCGGCGAGCTCGGCGCCCCCGTCGGCATCCACTCCCGCCGCGTCACCCTCGGTCACCGCTACACCGACGTCAACACCGTCTGGATCCATGCCCCGCACGACCTCGCGATCGCGCTCGAGATCCTCGGCGAGCTGCCGGAGCCCCGCGCGGCGGTGCCGGAGCTGGTCGGCGGCGAGCTCGCCGGGCTCACCGCCCTGCTCGGCGACTCGCCCTGGCTGGTGGTCGAGGTGACGACGCTGGCGCCCGGCCACCGGCGCGAGCTGCGGCTGGTCTGCGAGAACGGCGTCGCCCAGCTCGACGGGGCGGAAGCGGGCGCCGTCGTCGTCGCCCGCGCCGGGGCGATCGACGCCGACTCGGTCGAGCGCCGGCCGATCGCCGACGAGATGCCCCTCCTCGCCGAGCTGCGCGCCTTCGTCGAGCACCTGCGGGGAGGGCCGCCGCCGCTCAGCTCCGCGGCCGACGGCGTCGCCGTGGTGGAAGTCGTCGCCGCGATGATCGCTCTCACCGGCGTCGAGGAGGCGGTGGCGACGTGAGCGCCGGCGCCCCGGCCGCCGTCGTCGGCTCGTTGCCCCACGACCTGCGGCTGACCCCGCTGGAGCCGCACAGCGACGAGCGCGGCACCTTCATCGAGCTCTACCGCCAGGAGTGGGAGACCGACGTCGAGCCGATCCAGTGGAACGCGGTCCACTCCGAGGCGGGGGTGCTGCGCGGGGTCCACGTCCACCCGCGCCACGACGACTACCTGACGATCGTCCGCGGCCGCGCCACCGTCGGCCTGCGCGACCTGCGCCAGGGCTCGCCGAGCGAGGGCGTCACCGCCTGCGTCGAGCTGTCCGCGGAGCGGCCGACGGCGATCTCGATCCCCCACGGCGTCGCCCACGGCTTCTACTTCCACGAGCCCTCGACCCACGTCTACGCCGTCTCCCACTACTGGGACATGGCGGACGAGCTGGGCTGCCGCTGGGACGACCCGGCCCTGGAGATCCCCTGGCCGCAGCGGCAGGCTCAGATCTCCCCCCGCGACGAAGAGCTGCCCTCGCTCGAGGCCCTGCTCGGTCGGCTGCGGGCGGCCTGGCGCGGCTAGGGCACTAGGGCAGGTTGACGAACGAGTCGGGCCAGCCTTCGGCTTCGATCTCGTTGCGTTTCAGCAGCAGGTCGTTGCCGGCGCGGTCGGTGGCGGCGGCGTAGGTGAGCTCGTAGACGCCCGGCGCGGCGTCCGCTTCGAGCACGACTTCACGGCGCCAGACGCCGTCGAGCCCGGTCCCGGAGACGAGCTGCGGCGACCCGCCGCCGTAGGTGAACTCGCTCCATTCGCCGGGCGGCTCGAAGCCGATGTCGACCCGCGAGAAGGCTTCGTCGGGGAATTCCCCGATGCCGGTGAGGTCGTCGCGGACGTGGGCGTAGAAGAAGATCGTCCGTTCCCCCGCCGCGGTGCGCAGCTGCGCGGGCTCGAACCAGACGTCGAGGATTTCCGGCGGGGTGGTGTCGCCCTCCCCGCTCTGGAGGAACTCGACCGGGAAGCCGAGCGCTTCGAGCTCGGCGCGGTCGTAGCTCGCCGTGTTCCCCGCCAGGTCGCTGAGGTAGACGGCGTAGACCTTGTAGGAGCCGGGCATCGCGTCCTCGATCAGCGAGTACGACTGCGTCCAGGTGCCGGCGTGCCGGGTGCCGCTGGTCGGCGGTCTCTCCGACCCGACCGAAGAGCCGACGTCGACCGCCCCCGGCTCCCAGCTCGGCAGCTTGACGCTGACGTGGACGTCGTTGACGCCGGAGAGGTCGTCGCTCGCGCCGATCGAGAAGTTCACCGTCGCCGGGCCTTTGCTGGTGTCGACGGTGCTCGGCGACAGCGCCAGGTCGGTCAGCTCCGGCGGCTCTTCGTCCGGCCCCGCGAAGACGGCGAACTCCGAGCGGTAGCTCGCTTCCCTGATCTCCGCGGCCGAGAGCGTGCGGCTGTTGCCCCTCCTGTCGCCGATCGTCATCGAGGCCAGCCGGTAGTCGCCCGCCGGGGTCGAGCTCGGCACGTCCAGCGTCGATTCGACCATGGTCAGCGGGCTCGCCTCGCCCGTGAGCTGAAGGGTGCGCCACGGCCCCTCCGGGCCGTCGATCCGGATCGAGATCGAGGCGATCCCGCTCTGGTCCCAGGCCTCGAGGCGGAGGCCGACGTCGGCCCCGCCGAGCGAGGTGTCGACGAAGCGCTTCTGGAAAGTGACGTAGAGCGCCACCGGCGCCTCTCCGTCGGGCGCCTCGCCGAGGAGGTAGGGGGGAGCGGGGAGGGAGGGCCGACGGACCTGGCCCGGCCTCTGCGCGCCGGCGCCGCGCTCGCAGCCGGCGAAGACGGTGGCGGCGGAGTCGTGGCAGGAGTCCCGGCCGCGGCCGCCGAGCAGCGCGTCCTTGCCCGGGCCGCCGATCAGCACGTCTTCGCCGCGGCCGCCGAGGAGCCGGTCGGCGCCGCGCCCGCCGACGATGCGGTCGGGCCCGCCGCGCCCGCAGATCACGTCGCGGCCGGCCTTCCCGTGCAGCACGTCGGCGCCGTCGGTACCGACCACCGTGCAGCGC
>DASZDI010000303.1:0-4175 GCA_035942135.1 Solirubrobacterales bacterium
GTGCCTGAAGAGGGGGCTCCCGCCCCTCCTAACGCTGATACCTAGGCAGCCGCAGCCTCTTTGGCCGGGATGAACCCCCGCTCCTCGAGGTAAGCCAGCAGCTTCTCGGCCGACTCCTCGGGAGACTCGTTTTCGGTGTCGCAGACGAAGTCCGGGTTCTCCGGGATCTCGTAGGGGTCCGAAACGCCAGTGAATTCTTTGATCTCGCCGGCGAAGGCTTTCTTGTAGAGGCCCTTGACGTCGCGGTCGGCGCAGGTGTCGACCGACGCCTTGACGTAGACCTCGATGAAGCGGTCGCCCATGTTCTCGCGGGCCTCGTCGCGGATCTCCTTGTAGGGGGAGATCGCGGCGGTGATCACCGGCACGCCGTTGCGGCTCAGCAGGTCGGCGACGAAGGCGATCCGGCGCACGTTGGTGTCGCGGTCCTCTTTCGAGAAGCCGAGGCCCTTCGAGAGGTTTTCGCGGACGATGTCGCCGTCGAGGATCTCCAGCTTCGAGCCTCGTGCCCGCAGCTGCTCCTCGAGCAGCCCCGAGATCGTCGTCTTGCCGGCCCCGGAGAGCCCGGTGAACCAGAGGGTGAAGCCCTTCTCACCAGCCATGCTTGTCAGTCCTCCTTGTACGCGTCGATAAGGATGTCGGCGACCTCGTCGCGCGAGAACTCGTGCGGCGGCCGTTCGCCGTTGCCGAGCATTTCGCGGACCTTCGTCCCGGAAAGGAACAGGCGCGCCTCTTGGTCATGCGGGCAGGTCTTGTTCGAGGCAAGCCCCTCGCACTCGTTGCACCAGAAGGTGTGCTCGAACATCAGCGGCTCGATCCCGAGCTCCTCGACGTCGATCGTGTCGAAGATCTTCTGGGCGTCGTAGGTGCCGTAGTAGTCGCCGGCACCGGCGTGGTCGCGGCCGACGATGAAGTGCGTCGCCCCGTAGTTGCGGCGGACGATCGCGTGCAGGAACTCCTCGCGCGGACCGGCGTAGTGCATCTTCGCGGGCTTCACGCCGAGCACGACCCGGTCGTTCGGGTAGTAGTTCTCCATCAGCACCTCGTAGCAGCGCATCCGCACCTCGGCGGGGATGTCCCCGGCCTTGGTCTTGCCGATCAGCGGGTGGATGAAGAGGCCGTCGCAGGTCTCCAGGGCGGCCTTGGTCAGGTACTCGTGGGCGCGGTGGATCGGGTTGCGGGTCTGGAAGGCGACAATTTTCTTCCAGCCGCGGGCCTCGAAGTCGGCCTTGTGCTCGGCCGGCGTCTTGTAGCGGCGCATGAAGGCCTCGTCGTGATCGGGCAGCGCGTCGACCTCGATCGGGCCGGCGATCATCCGGTTGCCCTCCTCGTAGATCGCGGCGACGCCCGGGTGAGCCTCCTCGGTGGTGCCGTAGACCTGCTCGGCCTCGCGCTTGACGTCGCGCTCCCAGATCTCCTCGACGGTGATCCGCCCCAGCTTCTTGCCTTCGTCTGAGGAGAGCTCGACGACGTCGCCGACCGAGCAGTCGAGGTCGGTCGCAAGGGTGATCGGGATCGGCCAGTACTCACCGTCGGCGGTCCGCATCTCGCTGCAGACACGCTCCCAGTCGGCGGAGCCTTGGAAGCCGGTCAGCGGCGCAAAACCGCCGTTGCCGATCATCTCGAAGTCCGCCGTGTGGCGCTCGGAAAGGGTCAGGGACAACTCAGCCATGGTCTCGCTCATCTCACCTGTCAGGTTGGGGGAAGGGAAAGGGAAAGGAATTAAAGGCGGCTTGCCGGGATGCCGCTAGTTGATCCCGCACTCGGTCTTTGCGACGCCCGCCCAGCGGCCGTCGCGCAGATCCCCACCCGGTTGGACCGGCTGGGTGCAGTGGGTGCAACCGATCGAGGGGTAGCCCTGATCGTGGAGCGGGTTGTACGGGAGGTGGTGCTCACGGATGTAGTTCCAGACGTCGCGCTCGGACCAGTCTGCAAGCGGGTTCACCTTCCAGAGGTTGAAGCGCTTGTCCCAGCCTAACTTCGGCGTCTTGGCTCGGGAGGTCGAGTCCGCCCGGCGGACGCCGGCGACCCAGCAGTCTACGGAAGAAAGGGCCTGCTTCATCGGATCGACCTTGCGCAGGGCGCAGCAGGCGTCCGGGTCGCGCTTCCAGAGCTCGCGGCCGTACTCGGCCTCCTGCTCCTCCAGCGTCAGGTTGTGGAAGCGGTCGAACTCGATCCCCAGCGCCTCGGCGAGGCGGTCACGGGTCTCGTAGCTCTCCTCGAAGAGGACTTCGGTGTCGAGGTAGAAGAAGCGCGCCTCGGGGTTGATCGTGCTCGCCAGGTGGGCGGTGACCGAGCTGGTTTTCTGGAACGAGCAGGCGATGTAGTGCCGCTCGCCGAAGTTCTCGAACATCCACTCGAGGGTCTCCTGCGCCGTGCGGTCCTCCAGCTCAGCGGCGATCGCCTCGTGGTCGAGGTCGGCCGGTGTAGGCACGGTGCCGGAGAGGGTGACGGGCGGAGGCTTCATCGTCAGGCGCGACCTAGATCGCGCACTCACCCTCCCCGCGCACTACCTCGTAGGGGCTCGACCGGTTCCAGTCGATGAACTGCTGCATCGTCTCGAGGCTGAACTCGGCCGGCATCGTCAGGTCCTTGATCGCCGCTTCGAAGGGCTCGGCGCCGACCCGCTCGACGAAGGGGTTGAACTCCTCGCCCTCGTTGCGCTCGGTCTCGTACATCCGCACCCAGCGCTCGACCGCCTCGGGGACCCGTTTGGACGGGAGCCGTGATTTCAGCCGCTTGCCGAAGATCACCTCGCCGCCCTCGAAGTTGCCGCCGACGTGCGGGATGTAGGCGGGCATCTGGCGTCCGTTGACTTTCAGCGAGGCGCCGTAGAAGCCGATGTTGGCGATGTGGTGCTGGCTGCAGCCGTTCGGGCAGCCGCTCATTTTGATGTGGATGCGCTTGGTCAGCTCATCGGTGATCTGCATCGAGTCGACCCGCTCCTTGATCGCCCGGTTGAGGCCCATCGAGGAGGTGATGCCGAGTTTGCAGCTGTCGGTGCCGGGGCAGCTGACCACGTCGGTGATCTCGCGGGCGCCGGCCTCGCCGAGGCCGAGGGCAGTGAGCCGCTCCCAGACGTCGTAGAGGGACTCGTCGCGGACCCAGCGCAGGACGAAGTTCTGCTGCACGGTGCTGCGGGCGGCGCCGCCGCTGAACTCGCGCATGATCTGGGCGAGGCCGCGGAACTGCTCCGGGCTGAGGTCGCCGCGGGTGACCTTGACCTCGACGGTCGAGAAGCCCTCCTGGCGCTGCGCCTGGACGTTGCCCTGGAGGAAGCGCTCGAACTCGGTGCGGTCGCCGTTCGGCGAGGAGGGCGCCAGCGGCCGCTCGGGCGCGTTGGCCTCCTCGCCGACGTCGAAGCGCATCCGCTCGACCAGCTCGGCGTCGAATTCGCGCTCGGCGACCCAGTCGCCCTTGAGCTCCTCGTCGACCAGCTCGCGGAAGGCGTCCATCCCGATCTTGTCGACCAGCACCTTGATCCGGGCGCGGGCGCGGTTGACGCGCAGCCAGTCCTGGCGGTCGAAGATCCGGAAGACGGCCTCGGAGACCTTGAGGTAGTCGCCGTTGTCGGCCTCGACGAAGTCGTAGAGCGTCGGCGCGACGCGGGCCATGATCGAGGTGCCGCCGCCGACCCGGACCTCGAAGCCCTTGACGCCGTCTCGTTCGCGGCTGATGAAGGCGATGTCGTGGATGCCGGTGATCGCGCGGTCCTCGTCGGAGCCGGTGAAGGCGGTCTTGATCTTGCGCGGCATCAGCTGCGTCGTCGGGTGGCGGACGAAGTAGCGGACGAAGGCGGTGGCGTAGCCGGTCGGGTCGAAGACCTCGTCGGCGGCGACGCCGGCCCAGGGGTCGCCGGTGACGTTGCGGACGGTGTTGCCGCAGCCCTCGCGGGAGGAGAGGCCGACTTCGGCGATCTCCCGCAGCAGCAGCTCGGTGTCTCGCAGCGGCACATGGTGGATCTGGATGTTCTGGCGGGTGGTGATGTGGCCTTTGTTCAGCGGCGCGTACTTCTCGACGACGCTGGCGAAGGTGTCCATCTGCTCCGGCGTGACCCCGCCGAACGGAAGCTTGATCCGGATCATCTGGACGTCGGGCTGGCGCTGCCCGTAGACGCCCTGCTTCAGGCGGAACTTGATGAAGTCGGTCTCCTCGGTGGCGCCGGCGAGGTACTGGGT
>DASZDI010000304.1:0-2186 GCA_035942135.1 Solirubrobacterales bacterium
GCGCACCAGCGCAGGACCGTGTCGGTGGGCTCGATCGCGACGACCTTGACGTCGAAGCGCTCGCGCTCGAACCGAGCCACCTGGACGGTCGTCGCGGCGCCGTCCGCCAGGTCCAGCCTGACACTCTCGAGGCTCAGGCCGGGAGCGCGTACCGAGCGACGGGATTGAGAGGTCGCACGCATGGTTCGTCGGTGCCACGGGGCAGCCAGGACTCGAACCTGGAATCGCCGGTTTTGGAGACCGGTGCCTTAGCCAGTTGGGCCACTGCCCCAGAGATCTGATCGTAACGAGCGGAGGCTCGCCTTGGATAGTGCGGGCGGAGGGACTTGAACCCCCACGGGCCGAAGCCCACCAGGACCTAAACCTGGCGCGTCTACCAAGATTCCGCCACGCCCGCGCGGCTGGGCCAGGAGACCTTAACGCGCGGCCAATGCCGTCGCGTCGCTGACAGATTCTATGATCGGGCCGTGGCAGTAGGAGAGGTCAGGCCCGGCTATGAACTGTGGCGGCCAAATCGGGAAGAGGCCGGATCGGTCACGACCAAGTTCGTGGTCGTGTTTCTGCTGGTCGCGACGGCGGTCATCGCGGGGCTGATCACGATCGGCGGCTGGACGCTGCTGAAGGGCGGCAGCGGGATGGGAATCGTCTGCGCGATCTACGCCCTCCTCTACGCCTTCTTCGCCTTCCTGGTCTCCCGCTGGAGCCGCGGCATCCTGCCGCTGGCGGCGGCGCTCTCGATGATCCTGGCGATCTTCTGCGCGGTCGGCGCCGAAAGCTGGTTCAACCGAGACCGCGCCGGCTTCGACGAGGCGCTGATCTCCTCCTCGCTGATCGGGCTGCTGGTGATCGTCCTCGGGCTGCTGCAGATCGTCCTCGTCGCCGCGGCGCTCTATGCCTTCAACCAGGAATGGCACGTCGAGGAGGAGCGCCCGATCGGCTCGGGTGAGGATTACGGCGCCGGCGCCAGTCCGCAGCCCGCCTGATCCAGCCGACCGCCCTGGCGGCTCTGGACCAAGCGATGCAAGGACGCAGGGAGCGTGGCGTGCTCTCTGCACGCGAGCGACCGAGGACGCCGCAGCGCGTAGTGTCCAGATGCCGGAGGTGGGAGTCGAACCCACACGCCCTCTCGGGCAAGCGATTTTGAGTCGCTCGTGTCTGCCATTCCACCACTCCGGCGCGCCGTGAACGATAGACCGGCGAACTAGACTGCCGTCGTGAACGCGGGGAGCGGAGAGCTGCTGTGGGAGCCGTCGGCCGAGCGGATGGAGCGGGCGCGGCTGACCGAGTTCATGCGCTGGCTGCGGCGCGAGCGCGGCCTTGCCTTTGACGGCTACGACGAGCTCTGGCGCTGGTCGGTCGACGACGTCGACGGGTTTTGGTCGGCGATCTGGGAGTTCTTCGAGGTCCAGGCGGACGGCGAGCCGACGCCGGTCCTCGCCTCGCGGGAGATGCCCGGGGCGCGCTGGTTCCCGAACGTCTCGCTGAACTACGCCGAGCACGTCTTCGCCGGCAAAGACGACAGCGAGGTGGCGATCCTCCACGCCTCTGAGCTGCGCGACCTCGGCGAGGTGCGCTGGGGCGAGCTGCGGCGCCAGGTGGCCGCGACCGCGGCGGGACTGCGGGCCCTGGGGGTCGAGCGCGGCGACCGCGTCGTCGCCTACCTGCCGAATATCCCCGAGGCAGTCGTCGCCTTCCTCGCCACCGCTTCGATCGGCGCCGTCTGGTCGAGCTGCTCGCCGGACTTCGGCCCGGCCAGCGTCGTCGACCGTTTCGCCCAGATCGAGCCCAAGATCCTCTTCGCGGTCGACGGCTACCGCTACGGCGGCAAGGACTTCGACCGGCGTGAGACGGTGGCGCGGCTGCAGGAGGCGATGCCGGGCCTGGAGCGCACCGTCGTCGTCCCTTACCTCGACGCCGATCCGGACCTCGCGCCGCCGCGCGACGCGATCCGCTGGGAGCAGCTCCAGCGCGACGGCGACGGGGCCGAGCTGCGGTTCGAGCGCGTCCCCTTCGACCACCCGCTCTGGGTCCTCTACTCCTCCGGCACCACCGGGCTGCCGAAGGCGATCGTCCAGGGCCAGGGCGGGATCCTGATCGAGCACCTGAAGAAGCTCAACCTCCACGTCGACGCCCACCCCGGCGACCGCCTCTTCTGGTTCACGACGACCGGCTGGATGATGTGGAAC
>DASZDI010000305.1:0-2208 GCA_035942135.1 Solirubrobacterales bacterium
GGCCTTGCTACGTTTAGGCCACCCTAATTAGTGTGGCCTAAACCAGTCGCCAGGACTCCCCGCTCTCGATGACCCCGATAACCCGCCGTCGCCTGCTGGCATCCGCTGGCGTGGGCGCAGCCGGGCTCGGGCTAGGGGGCGGGGGGCTCCTGGCAGGCCGTCCTACCGCCGACGCCGAGGGCACCGGCAGCGTCCTGTTCTTCGGCGAGCACCAGGCCGGGATCGCCACCTCCGCCCAGGACCGCCTCCACTTCGCCGCCTTCGACCTGCTGACCGAGGACCCGGCGGAGCTGCGCGAGCTGATGCGGGAGTGGACCCGGGCGGCGGCGGAAGCGACCGCCGGGGAGATGGTCGGCGACGCCAACGAGGTGCCGCTCGCCCCGCCCGACGACACCGGCGAGACCGTCGGCCTCCTCCCCTCCCGCCTCACCGTCACCTTCGGCTTCGGGCCGGGCCTGTTCGCGAAGCGCGGCCTCGGCCTCGCCGGCAAGCGCCCGGCGGCGCTGGAGCCGCTGCCGGCCCTGCCCGGCGACGTGCTCGACCCCGGCGAAAGCGGCGGCGACCTCTGCGTCCAGGCCTGCTCCGACGACCCGCAGGTCGCCTTCCACGCCGTCCGCAACCTGGCCCGGATCGGCCGCGGCACGGTGGCGATGCGCTGGTCCCAGCTCGGCTTCGGCCGCACCGCGTCCACCAGCCGCAGCCAGGAGACCCCGCGCAACCTGATGGGGTTCAAGGACGGCACCGTCAACATCCGCGCCGAGGACATCGAGGCGATGCAGCGGTTCGTCTGGGTCGGAAGCGAGGGGCCGGGCTGGATGCGCGGCGGCAGCTACCTGGTCACGCGCCGGATCCGGATGCTGCTCGAGGTCTGGGACCGCGCCTCGCTGGCCGACCAGGAGCGGACGATCGGCCGCCGCAAGTACAGCGGCGCCCCGCTCGGCGGCGAGGAGGAGTTCGAGCCGCTGCCGCTCGAGGCGGAGCGCAACGGCCACCCCGTGATCCCGCGCGACGCCCACGTCCGCCTCGCCTCGGCCAGCGAAAACGGCGGCACCCGGATTCTGCGCCGCGGCTACTCCTTCACCGACGGCGTCGACGAGAGCCTCGGCGAGCTCGAAGCCGGGCTCTTCTTCATCAGCTTCCAGCGCCACCCCGAGCAGTTCGTCGCGATCCAGCGCCGGCTCGGCTCGATCGACGCGCTCAACGAGTACATCAAGCACGTCGGCAGCGCCGTCTTCGCCGTCCCGCCCGGCGCCCGCCCCGGCGGCTACGTCGGCGAGGGCCTGCTCTCCTGATCCATATCCGACTGTTGATGTCGGGTTTTGTTAGGGTGCCCTAATTCAGTCACCCGACAAAGGAGCGCCACCCCGAGATGAACCGAAACCACTTCAGAGCCGCACTCTGCGTCGCGGCCGCCGGCCTGCTCGCGCTCTTCGCGATCGCCTGCGGATCGAGCGACGACGAGACCACGGGCACCGCCGCCACGGCGGCGAAGAGCGAGCAGAAGAACAGCCCCGAGGCCGAAGCGGCGGTCGCCGACTACCGCGACTACCTCGAGGAGAACACGGCCGAGCTGGTCGCGAAGACGAAGCCGTTCGTCGCGGCGGTCGTCGCCGGCAACGTCGCCGAGGCGAAGGGGCTGTACCCGGCGGCGCGGGTGCCCTACGAGCGGATCGAGCCGGTCGCCAAGGCCTTCGGCGACCTCGACCCGCGGATCGACGCGCGCGAGGACGGCGTCCCCGCCGAGGAATGGGGCGGCTTCCACCGGATCGAGAAGGCGCTCTGGGAAGAAGGCACCACGCAGGGGATGGCGCCGGTCGCCGAGCAGCTCCAGGCCGACGTCGAGGAGCTGGCGGAGAAAGTCGAGACGGTCGAGCTGCAGGCGGTCCAGATCGCCACCGGCGCCGTCGAGCTGCTGGGCGAGGTCTCGGCCTCGAAGATCACCGGCGAGGAGGAGCGCTACTCGCACATCGACCTGGTCGACTTCGAGGCCAACGTCGAAGGTTCGCTGGCGGCGTTCGAAGCGGTGAAGCCGCTGCTGGGCACCGAGGGCGCGGACCTCTCCGGCGAAGTCGAAGCCGACTTCAAGATGGTCTTCGACTCCCTCCAGCCCTACCGGCGCGACAACGGGTTCGTCTCCTACACGGAGCTGACGCAGGCCGACACGCGGAAGCTGGCCGTGGCGATCGACACCCTGGCGGAGAAGCTGAG
>DASZDI010000306.1:0-5074 GCA_035942135.1 Solirubrobacterales bacterium
CCTGTGCATGACCATCAGCGCCTCTTTGATCGTGCCGTCGCTGCGGCGGCTCGCGCGGAGGGCGCCGAGCGCGACGGCGGCGCTCGCGATCGCCCGGGTGCCGCTGCCGAGCCCGTCGGCGACCGTCAGCCAGATCCCGTCCGGGTTCTCGACCACGTCGAACCAGTCGCCGGCCCCCTCGTAGCTGGGCAGCACATTGCCGGCGACCTCCGCGCCGGTGAAGCGGGCGATCCGCGGCGGCAGGAGGCTCTGCTGGATCTCGGCGGCCGCCTTCGGCTGCTTGCGGCGCTGGGCGCGGGCGAAGGCGTCGGTGTAGCGGTCCGCCATCGCGATCGCCGCGGCCGCCTGCCGCGCCAGCTCGGCCAGGCCGGCGCGGGGCTGCCCGAGGGTGAGCAGCACCCCGATCGCCCGCCCCCGCAGCCAGAGCGGGACGATCTCGACGCCGCCGTAGTCGGCGAGCCCCCGGCGCAGCAGCGCCAGGCCGTCGCGGTCCAGCTCCGGGCCGACCGCCAGGGGCGCCTCGATCTTCTCGGGCAGCCGCGTCGGCCCCGCCATGCGGAGCAGGTGCGAGCCGTCGATGTCGAGCACGTAGAGGCCGAGCGGCACCCCGGCGATCCGCTGGGCCTCCGCGACGAGCTGCTCGGGCAGAAGCGGCGCGGCGACGGCGTCCAGCACCTGGACGGGATCGAGGGGGACCGGCTCCTCGCGGCCGAGCTCGCCCGCCGGGAGCAGCTCCTCGGCTTCCTGGGGAGCGGCGCGTGGCCGCTCGCGGGCCTCCTCGATCAGGCCCGCCCGATCGCCGAAGTGCCGGTAGATGCTCGACCGCGAGACCCCGGCGGCGGTGGCTATTTCGCCGAGCGAGGCCCCCGGGGACTGGGCCAGCAGCTTGCCGGCCGCCTCGAGGATCCGCTCCCGGTTCCGCGTCGCGTCGGCCCGAGCGGCCGCCGTCACCTCGCTCTTCGCCTCCTGGGACGCCATCTGTCACATCCTGTCTCGGAATCGTGTGTCACTTCTGCGCCAAGCGTTTCTAGTGGGACGTACCCGGCAACTCCGGACCCACAACGTCCGGTCCGCAACGACGTCCAGGTCGGGAAGGAGCGCGCGGAAGGTCTTTCTTGATCCCAGGAGTCAACGGAGTACGTACGGGTACTAGTCCTACACAGGGAACACCCAGTAATCGAGAGGAGAGCAGTGATGAACCCCACCGGAACGACGGAGGCTTACGACTGGCGTGAACGCGACGTCATCGGCTCAGACGGCGAGAAGATCGGCACCGTCGACGAGGTCTACCTCGACACCACCACCAACGAGCCCGAATGGCTCTCGATCAACACCGGCCTCTTCGGCCTCAAATCGAGCTTCGCTCCGATCCAGGGCGCCCAGCCCGAGGGCGACTCCGTCCGCATCGCCTACACCAAGGAGCAGGTCAAGGACGCCCCGGGCGTCGAGCCCGACCAGGAGCTGAGCGACGCCGAGGAGCGGGCGCTGTGGTCCCACTACGGCCTCGACTACGACTCGGGCCACCGCGGCACCGACGGGATCGGCGACGACCGGGAGCCGGTCGGCCGCGACACCAGCGGCCCGGAGACCGACAGCGCGATGACGCGGTCGGAGGAGGAGGTGCGCGTCGGGACCACGCAGCGGGAGAAGGGCCGCGCCCGCCTGCGCAAGTACGTGGTCACCGAGGAGGTCACCAAAACCGTGCCGGTCCAGAAAGAGAAGGCGGTGCTGGAGCGCGAGCCGATCACCGAGGGCAACGTCGATGCGGCCATGGACGGCCCGGCGATCTCCGACGAGGAGCACGAGGTGACGCTCTCCGAGGAGGAGGTCGTGGTCGAAAAGAAAGTCGTGCCCAAGGAGCGGGTGCGCCTCGACAAGGAGACCGAGGTCACCGAGGAGCAGGTCTCCGAGGAGGTCCGCAAGGAGCGGATCGAGGCCGAGGGGGACGTCGAGCGCTAGGGACCGTCTCGGCGCAAGGCCCGGAGGGGGCTCGACTGCCCCCGAGCCCCCTCCGGCCTGCGCATTAGGGTCCCCTTCGTGCGCCGGGCCTCTCTGTCGATCCTGTGCCTCGCGGCCTTCCTGGCCGGGTGCGGGGAGAGCACCGTGGTCCCCGAGGGCGCCGAGCGCTCCGTCGTCGACGTGGTCTCCCGCGAGACCGGGTTCCGGCCGAAGGACGTCCGCTGCCCGTCCGGGGTCGAGGCGGAGGTGGGCGGGAGGTTCGACTGCCGTTTCACGGGACCGAAGGGCGTGCCTTACGTCGCGCGGATGAAGATCCTCGAAGTCGAGGGCGAGCGGGTCGAGTTCTACGTGACGACGCGGCCCCGGTAGCGGCGGCAGCGGGTAGAGGTCGACGCCGGGATCAGCGCGGGCCCCCGCCCCTCGCCGCGAGCGCAGAGCGCACGCAGCCCGTCGGCGCGGTGCGATAGTTGCGGCCATGCCGCGGCCGGTCCTGCTCGCCCAGCTCACCGACCTCCACGTCGGCGGGTCGGAGAACGGGGTCGATCCGGTGCCTCGACTCGAAGCCGTCGTCGAGGCGGTCCGCTCGCTGCCGGACCGGGTGGATGCCGCGCTCGTCTCCGGCGACCTCACCCACGACGGCGGCGCCGCGGAGTTCCGGATCGCGCGTGAGCTGCTGGAGCGGCTGGAGGTGCCGCTCCACGTCCTCTCCGGCAACCACGACGACCGGGCGCTCCTGCGCGAGGCGTTCGACCTGCCGGGGGAGGGCGACGAGCCGATCGACTACGCGGTCGAGGTCGGGGAGCTCCGCCTCGTCCTCCTCGACTCCAACGTCCCCGGCCGGGACCCGGGCGGCTTCGCACCCGAGCAGCTCGCCTGGCTCGACGCCGAGCTGGCGCGGAGCGAGGGGCCGACCCTGCTCGCCATGCACCACCCGCCGCTCGCCACCGGGATCGAGGAGTGGGACGGCATCAACCTGGCGCGCGAGGAGCGCGAGGCCCTGGCCGAGATCGTGGCCCGCCATCCGCAGCTGCGGGGGATCGTCGGCGGCCACCTCCACCGCATCGCCGCCTCGACCCTCGCCGGCTGCCCGGTCCTCTCCGCCCCCAGCACCTACCTCCAGGCCCGACCCGACTTCTACGCCGAAGACGTCGAGTTCGGCGGCGCCCCCGGCTTCGCCCTCCACGTCCTCCTCGACGGCGAGCTCTCCTCCCAGGTCGAATCCGTCGTCCTCTAGAAGTCCGGACACACGAGCCCTGTATTCTGGACACATGGGAAGGGAACTGGCTCAGGCGGCGATGGCGCTCGATTGCAGCGAGCGGACCCTGCGTCGCTACTTCAACGAGGGGGTCGTGCGCGGCGAGCGCAGCGACGGGAGGGGGAAGGTCCGCATCTCCCCTGACGAAGAGCGCTACCTCCGCCGGCACTGGGCGGTCCTCAGTCGCCTGCGCCGGGCCCTGCGGACCGAGCCCGGCGTCCGCCTCGCGGTGCTCTTCGGCTCGACCGCGGTGGGCGATGACCGCTCCGGCTCCGACGTCGATCTGCTGGTCGACCACGTCAGCGGCGACCCGATCGACGTCGCCCGGCTGCAGCGCCGCCTGCGGGAGAGAGTGGGGAGGGAGGTCCACGTCGTCCTGCTCGAAGAGGCCGAGGAGTCGCCGGCCCTCCTCGCCGACGTCCTCACGGAGGGGCGAGTCCTCGTCAACCGCGGCGATGCCTGGGATCGCCTGACGGGCAGGCGCGAGGAGGTCCTCCGCGCCGCCGCCGTCGAAGCCCGAGACAGGCGCGAGGCAGCCCGGCGAGCCGTCGATGAGGCTCGGGAACGGCTCGGAGCTTGACCGCCTCCGGCTCGGCCTCGAAGCCCGCCAAGGGCCAGGTCCGCCTCGCCGGGATCCTCGAGCGGATCCCGGTGGCGCGGGAGCAGCTGCTGGTCGCGATCGAGGACCTCGGTCCCGCCTTCGACGTCGCCGCGATCAAGGCGGCGGCGACGTCCGCCGATCCCCGGGAGCGGAACAAGGTCGCGGTGATCGAGCGTGAGCTCGACGTCCTGATCGCTTACATGGAAGAGCTTGCCTCGCGCGGTCTGGCGGAGGGCAAACGCCTGGGCGTCGTGCCCGTGGAAGGCGGCCATCCCTTCGAGCGGCTGGCCGATCTCGGGGTCATCGCCGATGCGTCGGCCCGCCGCCTCCAGGACGTCAAGGACCTGCGCAACAAGCTGGCGCACGCCTACCCGCCCGGCCCCTGGCGAGCGCTCCATCAGGCGGTCGAGGTCCTGCGCGACGAGCTCGACGGCTACACGGTCAAGGTCGGCCTCTGGCTGCGCGACACGGGCATCCTGCCCGTCGGGGAATCGCGTTGAGGTCGTCGCTGCTCCGGCTCGCGCTGTCGCTCTCGGCTGTCGTTGCGTGGGGGACCTTCGCCTCGCTCTCCCCTGCGGCCGACCCGCCCACCTGCCTCGGCAAGCGGGCGACGATCGTCGCCGGGGGCAGCGTCCGCGGCACCGCTCATGCCGACGTGATCGTCACCGGGGCCGGGGCCGACCGGATCGCGGGGCGGGGCGGCAACGACCGGATCTGCAGCGGCGGCGGAGGCGACCGGGTCGAGGGCGGGGTCGGCAGCGACCGGGTCGAGACCGGCGGCGGTGCGGACGCGGTGGTCGGCGACAACGGCAGCGACACGGTGTTCGGCGGGGCGGGGCGGGACTCGCTGGTCGGCAAGCGCGGCAACGACCGGCTCTTCGGCGGGGCCGGGGACCGGGACTTCGTCGACGGCGGCCTCGGCGACGACACGGTCGCCGGCGGCGCGGGCTCCTTCGACCAGGTGATCGGCGGGACCGGCAACGAGCGGCTGTACGGCGGCGCCGGTGACGGCGACCTGCTGCGGCCCGGGCTGGGCGGCGACACGGCCGACGGCGGCCCCGGCTCCCACGACGCCGTCTCCTACGCGCTGGCCGGCGAATGGGGGCAGCTGCTGGGCGGAAGGGGAGTGAACGTCGACCTCTCGATCGGCCTGGCCGAAGGCGACGGCAACGACCAACTGCGGGGGCTGGAGGACGTGATCGGCACCCCCTTCGCCGACGTGATCGCCGGCGACGCGAGCCCGAACGTCCTCTACGGCG
>DASZDI010000307.1:0-3440 GCA_035942135.1 Solirubrobacterales bacterium
CGTGGACGAAGAGGACCGGGTCCTGGGCAAGCGAGCTGGCGGGCGTCAGCGCTGCGCCGACGAGACAAACGGCGATCGCAGACGCGAATGCCATGAAGCGTCCCTTCATGTGTCTCTCCTGTCTATAGGAGCAGGCGCTCCCCTGTGCGCGCCTGCTCGGTAACCAGACGGTCGAGTTAAGCAGACTGCTCTAGCGAATTTAAGCGTTGCGGGTGACAGCTTCAGCGCGTCAGGCCAGAAGCGAGCGTCCCGTCATCGCCTCCGGCTGCGGGATGCCGAGCAGGCTGAGGGCGGTGGGGGCGACGTCGGCGAGGATGCCGCCCTCGCGCAGGCCGATCCCCGGCGTGGTGACGATCAGGGGGACCGGGTTGAGCGAGTGGGCGGTGTTGGGGGAGCCGTCGGGCTCGAGCATGTGGTCGCAGTTGCCGTGGTCGGCGGTGACGATGCAGACGCCACCTTTGGCGGTGACCGCGTCGACGACTTCGCCGAGGTGGGTGTCGACGGCCTCGACGGCCTTGATCGCGGCGGGGATGACGCCGGTGTGGCCGACCATGTCGGGGTTGGCGAAGTTGATGATCCCGAAGCGGTAGGTGCCGGCGCCCCAGCGGGAGACGAAGGCCGTGGCCGCGGCGGCGGCGCTCATCTCCGGCTTGTGGTCGTAGGTGGGGACGTCGCGGGGGGATTCGACCAGGCAGTGTTCCTCTCCCTCCAGCTCCTGCTCGCGGCCGCCGTTGAAGAAGTAGGTGACGTGGGCGTACTTCTCGGTCTCGGCGACGTGGAGCTGGGTCCCCCCCGCCTTGGAGATCGTCTCGGCCAGGGTCGTCTCCGGCCGCCGCTCGGGGAAGGCGACCGGGTAGGGCCAGCCCTTGCGGTACTCGGTCATCGTCGTCAGGTCGAGCGGCGCGGCGCCGGCGCGGGAGAACTCGTCGAAGCCCGGTTCGGCGAGGGCGCGGCTCATCTGCCGAGCGCGGTCGGGGCGGAAGTTGACGAAGATCGCGACGTCGCCATCGGCGGCGCCGTCGTAGTCGCCGATCACGGTCGGCTTGACGAACTCGTCGGTCTCCTCGCGCTCGTAGGACTCGGCGATGGCGGCGGCAGAGCTGGGCGCGCGCAGGCCCTGGGCGTGGACGATCGCGTCGTAGGCGAGCTTCGTCCTCTCCCAGCGGGTGTCGCGGTCCATCGCGTAGTAGCGGCCGCTGACGGTGGCGACGCGGCCGGCCTGGCGCAGCCAGCGCTCCAGCTCCTCCAGGTAGCCCTTGCCGCCGTGCGGCAGCGTGTCGCGGCCGTCGGTGAAGGCGTGGAAGACCACGTCCGGCACCCCCTCCTGGGAGGCGAGCTCGATGCAGGCCTCGATGTGCTCCCAGCCGGAGTGGACGCCGCCGTCGGAGACGAGGCCGAGCAGGTGGAGGCGGCCGCGCGGGCTCCGGCGGGCGCGCTCGCAGGCGGCGAGCAGCGCCTCGTTGTCGAAGAAGCTGCCGTCGGCGACGGCGTCGTCGATCCGGGCCAGGTCCTGCTTGACGATGGCGCCGGCGACGAGGTTGAGGTGGCCGACCTCGGAGTTGCCCATCTGCCCCTTCGGCAGGCCGACGTCGGGGCCCTGGGCGGAGAGCTGCGTGTGCGGGAACTCGTCCCAGAGGCGGTCGAAGACCGGCGTCTCGGCGAGCGAGATCGCGTTGCCCGGCCCCGGCTCGGCCAGCCCCCAGCCGTCGAGGATGATCAGGGCCAGCGAGGGGACGAGCGGGCTCATCCGCTCAGTCTGCCGCGTCGACGATGGCGGCGAAGTCCTCCGCATCGAGGCTGGCGCCGCCGACGAGGGCTCCGTCGACGTCGGGCAGCGAGAGCAGCTCGGCGGCGTTGCCCGGCTTGACCGAGCCGCCATAGAGGATCCGCACCTTGTCGGCGGCGCCGCCGCGGGCGCGGAGGACGTCGCGGATGAAGGCGCACACCTCCTGGGCCTGCTCGGGAGTCGCGGTGCGGCCGGTGCCGATCGCCCAGATCGGCTCGTAGGCGATGACGACGTTCTCGATCTGCCCCGCCTCGATGCCGCCGAGGTCGGCCTGCAGCTGGCGCTCCAGCACTTCCTCGGTCTCGCCGGCGTCGCGCGCGCCCTCGCTCTCCCCGACGCAGAGGATCGGCTCGAGGTCGGCGGCGAGGGCGGCGGGCACCTTGCGGGCCAGCGCCTCGTCGGTCTCGTTGAAGAACTGGCGGCGCTCGGAGTGGCCGAGGACGACCGCCTCGACGTCGAGCTCGACCAGCATCGGCGCCGAGACCTCACCGGTGAAGGCGCCCGCGCCCTCCTCGTGCATGTTCTGGGCGGCGACCTTGACGGCGGTGCCGTAGCGGCGCTCGACCACCGCGGTCAGCGCCGTGAACGGCGCGCAGATGACGACGTCCGACCGGGTCGCGGCGATTCGCGGCAGCAGCGCGTCGACGAACTCGGCCGCCTCGGCGACGGTCTTGTGCATCTTCCAGTTGGCGGCGATGTACGGGGTGCGATCAGGCATCCGCGGTCTCCTCGTCGGCGTCGAGCAGGGCCTCCACGCCCGGCAGTTTTTTTCCCTCCAAGAGCTCCAGCGAGGCGCCGCCGCCGGTCGAGACCCAGTCGACCTCGTCGTCGAGGCCGAACTGGTTCAGGGCCGCGACCGAGTCGCCGCCGCCGACCACGGTGATGCCCGACGCCTTGGCGACGGCCTTGGCGACGGTGCGGGTGCCGCCCGCGAAGGGCTCCATCTCGAAGGCGCCCATCGGGCCGTTCCAGAGGACCGTCCCGGCCCCGGCGATCGCCTCCGCGTAGGCCTCGGCGCTGCGCGGCCCGATGTCGAGCCCCATCCAGCCCTCCGGCACCTCCACCCCGTCGCTCTCCTTGCGCTCGGTGTCGGCGGAGAACTCGCGCCCGAGCACCAGGTCGACCGGCAGCATCAGCTCGCAGTCGGACTGCTTCGCCCGCTCCAGCGCCTCCCCGGCAAGCTCGACGCCCTCGACCAGCGAGTCGCCGGTCTCGATCCCCTGCGCCTTGAAGAACCCGAAGCACATCGCGCCGCCGATCAGGACCCGGTCGGCGACTTCGAGGAAGCGGTCGATCACCCCGACCTTGTCGGAGACCTTGGCGCCGCCGAGCACCACCACCAGCGGCTTCTTCGGCGACTCGACCACCGCGGTCAGCTCGCTCACCTCGCGCTCCAGCAGCAGCCCCGCGTAGGCGGGCAGGTAGTCGGCGACGCCGGCGGTGCTGGCGTGGGCGCGGTGGGCGGCGCCGAAGGCGTCGTTGACGTAGAGGTCGGCGAGCTGGGCGAGGTTCTCGGCCAGGGTCGGGTCGTTCTTCGTCTCTCCCGGCTCGAAGCGGACGTTCTCCAGCAGGAGCACGGCACCGGGGCCGAGGGCGCCGCAGGCGACGTCGACGTAGTCCCCGATCACTCCCGGCGCCAGCTTCACCTCGCTTC
>DASZDI010000308.1:0-5031 GCA_035942135.1 Solirubrobacterales bacterium
GCGCTGGACCACGCGGATCATGAACGGCTTCTGGGTGCTGATGATGCTCGGCCTCGGAACCGTGTTCGTGGTTCTCCTCTTCAAGTCCCAGGATGGCTTCGTCAACAGCTTCAACCAGTTCGCGGGATCGATCACCGGCGAACCTGACACCTACAACACGGTGATCGACAACGCTCGCAAAGAAGGGATCGACACCAGTCCTCCCTTCAGCATGGACAACACTTGGCCGACCTGGGCGGCGATCTGCAGCCTTTCGATCTTCAGCTGGCTCTCGATCTACATCTCGGGCGAGGTGCGGCGGGCGAAAGACACCACCCAGATGAAGGTCATGAGCCTGGCGACCTTCGTTCACATCGGCATCGCTGCCATCCTCGCGGTCCTCTTCTTCAGCAAGTTCGGCCACGACTTCTTCTATGCGATCAACGCCCTCAGCGAATCGGAAAGCTACCCCTTCGCCGCGCCGCCCTTCTACACGTTCCTGACCTCGATCGCCGGCGGCAGCACGCTTCTCGCCTGGTGGCTCCTGGTCACCTTCGCGGCTGCCTTCCCGCTGCTGATGATCCCCAACCTGACGATCCCCGTCCGCACCCTCTTCGCCTGGGCCCTGGACGGCATCCTGCCCTCGCGCTTCGCCCGGGTCTCGCCGCGGACCCACGCCCCGAACTACGCGATCGGGCTGACGGTGGTCCTCAGCATCCTCGTCCTCGGCTGGGCGGTCACCAACGGCGAGGACTTCTTCGAAGTGCTGGTCGAGGCCTTCTCGCTGCAGTTGATAACGATGATCCTGATCGGCATCGCGGCGGTCCTGCTGCCGTACCGCCGACCCGACGTGTGGCGTTCCTCGGCGACGACCCAGCGCTTCCTAGGTATCCCGATCGTCGCCCTGGCGGGAGGGCTGACGGCGGTCCTGCTGGCCGGCATCTTCTACGTCTACCTCCGCTATCCCGACCTCGGGATCGACAAGGGCCAGTTCTTCACCCACTGCGCGTACATCCTCGGCGCGGCGCTGCTGGCGTTCTTCATCGCCCGCACCGCGCGTCGTCGCCAGGGGGTGGACGTGGACAAGCTGGCGGCGGAGATCCCGCCGGAGTAGTGACTCGAGGGGGCGGAGAGCCACAAGCAGACCCCGTTGCCGAGGGCATGCGGATCGCGGAGGCCGCCGCCGAGCGCGGCCTCCCGCTGCGGGTCCTCGGCGGGGTCGCCGTCGCCATCCTCTGTCCCAGCAGTCGCGTGGCGCCTCTGAAGCGGGAGTACGGGGACATCGACTTTGCCACCACCGGTTCGGCGAAGGACGAGGTGGGCGCGCTGATGGAAGAGCTCGGCTACGCCGGCGACCGCGAGTTCAACATCCTTCACGGCCACCGCCGTCTCTACTTCTGGGACGAGGGCAACCGGCGCCAGGTGGACGTCTTCGTCAAGGAGGCGAACCTCTGCCACCGGATCGACCTCGAGCGTCGGATCGAGGTGACGCCGCTCACCCTTTCGCCGGCCGACCTGACGGTGTTGAAGCTCCAGGTCGTCGAGACCAACGAAAAGGACTATCTCGACATCTGCGCGATCTTCGCCGACCACGACCTGACCGCGGACGACAGCGGTGTCAACTTCGTCCACATCGCCGACCTGACTTCATCGGACTGGGGCCTTTGGCGGACGCTGGGGATGGTCGCCGAGCGCAGTGAACGGTTCGCTCTCGAGTTGTCCGGCTTCGACAAAGGGGAACTCGCGGCGGAGCGCCTGCGACGCCTCCGAGAGGAGATGGACACCGTGCCGAAGACCCGCGGGTGGAAGCTGCGGGCGCGGGTAGGGGAGAGAAAGCGCTGGTACGAGCTTCCCGAAGAAGTGCATTGAGAATGGTCCTGTCAAATACTTTGGATAGTCTCGTTTGTGTGAAGAGGCTGGCCAGTCGCCTCGGAAGGGGCCAAAGTTGACTCGCCCGCGGCGGGGAGAACCGCGTGCGAGGACGAAGATCCTTGAGGCGAGCCGCAAGCTCTTCGCCCGGCGCGGTTTCTCCGAGACCTCGATGGGTGACATCGCGCGGACCGCGCAGGTCGCCAGAGCGACCGTCTACAACAACTTCGACGACAAGCAGGACATCCTCGCGGCGATCATCAAGGAGTACATGGCGGGCTACGCGAAGATCGCGACGACCCTGCGCGAAAACGCCCGCAGCGGGGAAACCTCGTTCGACCTGATCCAGGAGATGGTCCGCGAAGCGCTCAGCTGGCGGGTGAAGAACGCCGACCTGAGGCCGATCGTCGCCGTCGCCAAGAACCTGCGCGGCAGCGGTTGGGAGGAGGCGGACAAAGCCGCCGACGACGCGCTGCTCGGCTGGATCGTGGACGTTCACGCCGCCGATGCGGAGGCCGGCCTGGTCCGCGAGGACATCGACCTCGAGTTCGCCGTCAGGGCAGCCTTCGCGATGATCGAGTCGGTCCTCTCCTCCTTCGACGTCTCCTCCAGCGAAGAAGAAATCAACAAGGCCGCCAACCAGCTCGCTCTGATGCATTGGTACTCCATCTGTTCGGTACCCCCGGACGAGGCGCCTCGCAGCCCGCTCGGCCGTAAACCTGCGGCTTAAAGTGCTCTAGACAAACTGTCTAACTTCGGTAGACTGGAAGGCTGTGCCGCTTCCAGATCATGCAGCGGGGGATCTGGCGCACCTAATCCACCCCCTTACCGACCATTCCCAGCTGGCCGAGACCGGCCCGCTGGTGATCGTGCGCGGCGAGGGGTGCGAGTTGATCGCCGAGGACGGCCACCGGTTGATCGACGGCTTCGCCGGCCTCTGGACGGTCAACCTCGGCCACGGCCGACAGGACCTGATCGACGCGGCGGTCACCCAGATGCAGACGCTGCCCTACGCGGCGACCTTCGGCGGCGTCTCCTCGCCGCCCGCGATCGAGCTGGCGGAGCGGATCGCCGGCCTGGCGCCGCCGGGGCTGAGCGGGGTCTTCTTCGTCAGCGGTGGAAGCGAAGCGAACGAGACGGCGATCAAGCTCGCCCGCCGTCATTGGGTCCGTCGCAACCAGCCGCAGAAGTCGATCGTGCTCGCTCACGACCGCAGCTACCACGGCCTCTCCGGGGTGACCACCACGGCGACCCGGCTCAGCCCTTACCACGACGAATTCGGCATCGAGGCCCCGGACATCGTCGAGGTTCCCGCTCCCTACTCCTACCGCTGTCCGGCCGGGGTGCCCTGCGACCCCGCGACCTGCCCGGTCTGCACGGGAGTCGCTCTGGAGCGCCGGATCGAAGAGCTCGGCGCCGACCGGGTCGCGGCGGTGATCGTCGAGCCGGTCTTCGGCTCCGGCGGGGTGATCGTGCCGCCGCCCGGCTACCTGCGGCGCCTGCGTGAGATCTGCGACCGCCACGAGGTGCTGCTGATCGTCGACGAGGTGATCACCGGATTCGGCCGCACCGGCGCCTGGTTCGCCTCCGAGCACGAGGGCGTCTCGCCGGACCTGATCACCTTCGCCAAGGGGGTGAGCAGCGGCTACGTCCCCCTCGGTGGCGTGATCGTCAGCGACGAGCTCTGGGACGAGCTCCGCGATCCCGCCCGGCGCCCCGGCTTCCTCATGCACGGCTTCACCCACTCCGGCCACCCGGTCGCCTGCGCGGTCGGGCTGGCGACCATCGAAGCGATCGAGCGCGAGGGCCTGCTCGCTCGCGTCCGTGAGGCAAGCGAGACCCTGGCCGACCTGGTCGCGCCCCTGCGCGATCACCCCGAAGTCGGCGAGGTGCGGCAGATGGGGCTGATGGTCGGCATCGAGCTGGTCTACGAGAAGGAGACGCGGCGGCGCTGGCCGGTCGAGGCCGCCCGCGGGCGCCGCGCCGCCGCCGAGGCCCGCGAGCGGGGGCTGCTGATCCGGGGCCTCCTCGACGACATCCTCTGCCTGACGCCCCCGTTCACGATCTCCGACGAGATGATGGCCAGAGCGGTGGAGATCCTCACCGACAGCATCGAAGCCACCCGCGAGAGCTACGCTCAGGTGTGATGAGCACCGCTCGGCGCGTCCCTGACGGCAAGCGCCTCTACCTGGGCGACGGCGGCCTCGAGACGACGATGATCTTCGAGCGCGGGCTGGAGCTTCCCGAGTTCGCCTCCTTCACGCTGCTGGAGGGCCCTGAGGGAATCGAGGCGCTGCGCGACTACTACCGCGGCTACCTCGAGATCGCCCGCCGCCACCGCGTCGGCTTCACCCTCGACACGCCGACCTGGCGGGCGAGCGCGGACTGGGGCGAGCGGCTCGGCTACTCGGCCGCGGCCCTGGCGGACGTCAACCGCAGGGCGGTCGAGCTGGTGCGGGAGATCCGCGCGGCCGAGGAGACCGCCGAGACGCCGATCGTCGTCTGCGGCACCCTCGGCCCCCGCGGCGACGCCTACGCGCCGGAGGAGCTGATGAGCGCCGAGGAGGCCGAGCGCTACCACTCGACCCAGGTCGAGACCCTGGCGGCGGCCGGTGTCGACATGGTCGGCGTCTACACCCTGGCCTACGCGGAGGAGGGGATCGGGATCGCCCGCGCGGCCGCCGCGACCGCGGTGCCGGCGACGATCTCCTTCACCGTCGAGACCGACGGCCGGCTGCCCAGCGGCGAGTCGCTGGGCGAGGCGGTCGAGCGGGTCGACCAGGCGACCGACGGCTCAGCGGCCTACTTCATGGTCAACTGC
Source organism: Solirubrobacterales bacterium (assembly GCA_035942135.1). Lineage (GTDB taxonomy): Bacteria > Actinomycetota > Thermoleophilia > Solirubrobacterales > 70-9 > VAYN01. The sequence goes on from DASZDI010000308.1 coordinate 4,670, forward strand.
GCCCATCCCAGCCACTTCGCCGCGGTCGTCGAGGCGGCCGGGCCGTGGGTCGAGCGGATCGGCGGCATCCGCGCCAACGCCTCACGCCGCAGCCACCAGGAGCTGGACGAAGCGACGGAGCTCGATTCCGGCGACCCCGCGGAGCTCGCCGAGGAATACCTGAGGCTGAAGGGCGCCCTGCCGGGGGTGCGGGTACTCGGCGGCTGCTGCGGGACCGACACCCGGCACGTCGCCGGCATCTGCGAGCGCTGGCTCGCAGATGCCGATCGGACGAGCTAGGGGAGGTATTTTTCGGCCTGTTCCTGGGCTTCCTCGATGCCCTTTTCGGCGTTGGCCCGGCCTTCTTCGATGCCTTCTTCGGC
>DASZDI010000309.1:0-4911 GCA_035942135.1 Solirubrobacterales bacterium
GAGGACCAGCGCACCGCTATCACCACCCCGATGAGGCCGACCAGCGCCGCCGCCTCTAAGCCGAGGACGGGCGAGATCAGGTCGTAGGTCTGGGTGGCGACGACGGTCGTCGCGTACAAGCCCGGGATCGCGACGGCCACCGCCACACGGGCGGCCTCGAGGTGCCCCTTCTTTTCGTGCAGCCAGACACCGAGGCCCAGCAGCAGGAGGGAGCCGAATGCGGCCATCAGGGTGCGGATCTCCTCCGTGAACCAGCTGCTGTCGACCGCGCTGCGCATCAGGAAGATGAGGCCGAGCAGGGTTGCGAGGCCGCCGATCCAGGCGAGCACGCGACCTCCGAACACCCGCTCGAACTCGATTCTCGAGATCGGGTTCATGGGTGGAGGTGGGGGCCCTGAGCGCTGCCTGGGCCGGTCGGAAGGCGGGCGAAAGGCCGGGGGCACGTAGTCCCGCGGCAGATCGTCCTCGAATTGGTCCTGTCTGGTCTCTTCGTTCATCGGTTTCCTCTCCAGTTCCGGTTGCTTGTTGACCGACGGTCAGCAGACCGTAGCAATCTTGTCAACCATCGGTCAACAGGGCGATACACTGCGAGGGATGAGCGGACCCGCCTACCAGCGCCTCGACGTGGACGAGCGGCGCCGGCAGCTGCTCGAGCGCGGCGCGGAGCTGTTCACCAGCCATCGCTACGACGAGCTCTCGATGAGCAAGATCGCCAAGGAGGTCGGGATCTCGAAGGCGCTGCTCTACCACTACTTCCCCAGCAAGCAGGCCTATTTCGAGGAGACGCTGAGCGCCTGGGCCGAGCAACTGCGGGAGCGGACCGAGCCGGACCCCGAGCTGCCGCCGGTCGAGCAGCTGACCGGCAGCCTCGACGCCTTCCTCGCCCTGGTCGAGGAGAACGCGGTCGCCTACAAGAACCTGATGCAGAGCGCCGCGGGCGTCACCGAGATCCGCGAGCTGATCGAAGAGGTGCGGCGGCGGACGGCGCAGCGGATCCTCGACGGGCTCTACCCCGACGGGGCGCCGCCGAAGGCGCGGACCGCGGTCAGCGGCTGGCTCTGGTTCATGGACGGCGCCTGCCTGAACTGGATCGAGCACCGGGACATCGGGCGCGACGAGCTCCGCGACCTGCTCCTCGGCGTCCTGATGGGCTCGCTGGTCGCCGCCGGGGCGCTGCCGGACCTGCCTCAAGCCTCCTAGCCGCGCTGCCGATAAATCTCCTCGTGCGAGGCCAGGGAAAGCTTCTCGCGGCGCTGACCGCGCTGCTGCTCTGCGGCGCCCTCCACGGGGCCGCCGCGCCGGCCGCTGCCAAGGTGCCGGACGCACGGCTGCTGCCCGACGGCCGCGCCGTCGCGCCGCCCTCCGCCCCGCCCGCGGTGAAGGCGATGATCGAGGCCGCGAACCGGATCCGCCACCGTCCCTACGTCTGGGGCGGCGGCCACCGCAGCTGGAACTCGCGCGGATACGACTGCTCCGGCGCGGTCAGCTACGCGATGCATGCCGCCGGCCTGCTCGAATGGCCGCTCGACTCGACCGGCTTCATGCGCTGGGGCGGCGGCGGAGCCGGCTCCTGGGTGCGGATCTACGCCAACAAGGAGCACGTCTTCGCGGTGATCGCCGGCCTCCGCTGGGACACCTCCTACACGACCGACGGCGACCGCTCCGGCCCCGGCTGGTCGGAAGAGATGCGCCCCACCGGCGGCTTCCGCCTGCGCCACCCCCTCGGCCTGCTGCAGGCCACCCCGCTCTCCTAGAGAGGTCCTCTAGGCTCGCGCGATGCGCGACCGGCTTCTGGAATTCGAGCTCCAGCTCGACGTCGCCACCAGCGAGGAGGTGGTCGACCACGACTGGGGACGCGCCTTCCTCTCCCCTGCCCTGCCGCTGGTCTGGGACGCCAACTGGCTGCTGATCGAGCGGCCGGGAATGACGTTGGAGGAGGTGATTGCCGCCGGCGAGGAGTGTCTCGCGTCCTGCGACCACCGCACGATCGCGATCAGAGACGAAGCCGAGGGCGCCCGGCTGGCGCGGGAGATCGCAGGCGCGCCCGGCTGGGATGTCGAGACCACCCTCTACATGACCTGGCAGCAGGAGAGCGGCCGCGAGCGGGGCGCAGAGGCTCGGGAGGTCCCGTTGGGGGATTGCGAGGACCTCCGTCGCGAGTTGATCCGGCTTGAGTTCCCTCCCGAGACCGCGAACGTCGAGGAGACCGCCGAGCAGCTTCTGGAGAGGAACCGTCGCTACGCAGCGGCTGGTGGCGACCGCTGGTTCGTCGCTCCCCCACAACAGCCGGCCTCGGCCTGCTGCCTGCTCGCCGGCGACGGCATCGGCCAGATCGAGGACGTAGGAACGCTGCCGTCGGCCCGCGGCCGCGGGCTCGCGCAGGCGGTGACCCTGAATGCACTGGCAGTCTCACGGGAGGCCGGCCACGAGGTCACCTTCCTGCTCGCCGACGCCGACGACTGGCCGCGCTTCATGTACGAGAAGCTCGGCTTCCGTATATGCGGCCGCATATACGTCCTGCGGAGAACGCCGACAGCCGGGATAACCGCCTGAGCCCAAGCTTTGTACGGCGGTACAAAAGCGTGATCGCGATGCCCCTACTAGGCTCTGTGATGCTCTTTTCAAGGGATCAAGACTTTCAATCGATCGCGCCGGGGAACCGAGCGCGCGCCTAGTGGGGGGACACCCGAACCGATGACTCGTATCCGCCAGCAGAACGTGACCGCAGCGCAGTGGAGCTCCAACGGAGGGGCTCTCGGCGCGCAGGACCTGACCCTTCCGGAGAACAACCCGTTCGGCCAGAACGTGTTCTCGGTCTCCGTGCAGCGCGAGAGGCTGCCCAAGGACGTCTTCGAGAAGCTGCAGACGACGCTGGAGGGCGGCGAGGCGCTCGACCCCAGCCTCGCCGACGCCGTCGCCGAGGCGATGAAGGAATGGGCGCTGGAGAACGGCGCCACCCACTACACCCACATGTTCCAGCCGCTGACCGGCTCGACCGCGGAGAAGCACGACTCCTTCTTCGAGCCCGCCGAGGAAGGCCAGGCGCTGGCCGACTTCTCCGGCAAGGAGCTGATCCAGGGCGAGCCCGACGCCTCCTCCTTCCCGACCGGCGGCGTCCGCGCCACCTTCGAGGCCCGCGGCTACACCGCCTGGGACCCGACCAGCCCCGCCTTCATCCTCGAGAACCCGAACGGGGCGCTGCTCTGCATCCCGACCGCCTTCGCCTCCTGGACCGGCGAGGCGCTCGACGCGAAGATCCCGCTGCTGCGCTCGATGGACGCGCTCTCGCGCTCGGCGATCAAAGCCCTGCGCCTGCTCGGCGACGAGGACGCCCAGCGCGTCTTCACGACCGTCGGGCCCGAGCAGGAGTACTTCCTGATCGACGAGCAGTACTTCTTCGAGCGGCCGGACCTGAGCGCGACCGGGCGCACCCTGTTCGGCGCCACGCCGCCGAAGGGCCACGAGCGCGACGCCCACTACTTCGGCTCGATCCCGGAGCGGGTGCTCGCCTTCATGCTCGAGTCGGAGCTGGAGATGCGCAAGCTCGGGATCCCGGTCAAGACCCGCCCCAACGAGGTGGCGCCGGCGCAGTACGAGATCGCGCCGATCTTCGAGAACAGCAACGTCGGCTCCGACCACCAGCAGCTGCTGATGCAGACGCTGGAGAACGTCGCCCGCCGCTACGGCCTCGTCTGCCTCCTGCACGAGAAGCCGTTCGCCGGCGTCAACGGCTCCGGCAAGCACAACAACTGGTCGATGGGGACCGACACCGGCGCCAACCTGCTCAACCCGGGCGACACGCCGGCGGACAACATCCACTTCCTGTTCTTCTGCGCGGCGGTGATCCAGGCGGTCAACAAGCACCAGGGCCTGCTGCGGGCCTCGGTCGCCAACATCGGCCAGGACCACCGCCTCGGGGCCAACGAGGCGCCGCCGGCGATCATCTCGATCTTCCTCGGCGCCGAGCTGGAAAAAGTCTTCGAGGCGATCGCCACCGGCGAAGGCGACCCCAACACGCCCGCCTCGTTCCTCGACCTCGGGGCGCAGGTGCTGCCGCCGCTGCCGCTGCACGGCGGCGACCGCAACCGGACCTCGCCGTTCGCCTTCACCGGCAACAAATTCGAGTTCCGGGCGCTGGGGTCGAGCATGTCGCTCGGCTTCCCCAACACGGTCCTGAACACGATCGCGGCCGAGGCGATCGACGACCTCGCCGGGAAGCTCGAGGCGAAGCTGAACGGCGGCGAGCAGATGCCGCAGGCCGTGATCGAGATCGTCAAAGAGAGCTACCAGGCCAACAAGCAGATCTGCTTCGGCGGCGATAACTACTCCCAGGAGTGGCACCGGGAGGCCGAGCGGCGCGGGCTGAAGAACCTGCGGACGACGCCGGACGCGCTGCCCGAGGTGCTCGCCGACAGCACCGTCGAGGCCTTCGGCAACTACCACGTGCTCTCGAAGCAGGAGCTGGAGTCCCGCTACGAGGTCTCGGTCGAGCAGTACTGGCTCCGCGCCAACATCGAGGCGGAGACGACCTTCTCGATCGCCAAGACGATGATCGTGCCGGCGGCCCTGCGCTACCTCGCCCTGATCGGCGAGTCCGGCGTCTCGGCGGTCGAGGGCGAGGTCCGCAGCCTGATCGACGAGATGGTCGCCGCCCTCGGCGAGCTGGAGGAGGCGAACGCCGACCCGGGCCTGGAGGGCCTGGAGATGGCAATCCACGCCCGCGACCGACAGCTCGCAGCGATGGCACGGGTCCGCGAGGCAGCCGACAAACTGGAGCGTGTCGTCGCCGACGAACTCTGGCCGTTGCCGAAGTACTCGGAGATGCTCTTCATCAAGTAGGGGTACCCCGACGGGAGGGGTGGCCCTCTCCAGACACATCTCGCCTATGGCTCGATGTTGAGTGTCTGGAGA
>DASZDI010000310.1:0-3338 GCA_035942135.1 Solirubrobacterales bacterium
CGCATTTACTTTCTCGGCGACGACCTGGAGGAAGTCGCCCTGGAGATCGTGGTGGCGGAAATCGAGGAGGATGAATTCACGGTGATCCACGCGATGGAGTTGCGAAATCGCTTCCGTGGTCTCTACGAGGAGGCACTCGCATGGGGAAAGTGAAAAAGCAGGGAAAGAAGGACGAGAAGGACGAGAAGGAGCAGGTTTGGGTAACCCGATCCGGCACCGTTCTCACGGAGGAGCTCGCCGAAGAATGGGCGGAGGAAATCGAGCAGAACCCGCCCGATCCCTCTCAACTCATGCGCCGGTATGTGGGGCGCCCTTCGCTGGGGGGCGCCGGCCGCTCTCCCCGGGTCAGCTTCCGGGTTTCGCCCGAGCTCTCCAAAGCGGCGTGGAAACGGGCGGACGAGGAGGGTCGCGCCCTCAGTGACTTGGCCAGGGAGGCGTTGGAGCGCTACCTGAAGGACTGAGCGGCGGTACGGTAGATGCATGGAGCGGGACGCGGCGCTTGAGGCTGTGTTCATGCCGGTCCAGCCGGCGAGCACGTTCGAGGAGACGGTCGAGCGGCTCGGCAGCGCGATCCGGCTGGGCTTGTTGGCGCCGGGGGCCAAGCTGCCGCCGGAGCGGGAGCTGGCACGGCGGCTGCGGATTTCGCGGTCGACGCTGCGGCAGGCGCTGACGGCGCTGGTCCAGAGCGGGCACCTGGTCTCGCTGCGGGGGCGGACCGGCGGCACCTTCGTCGCCGAGCAGCCGCCGCGGACCGAACACGACGGGGAGCCGCTCGACCAAGGGGCCTGGGAGGTCCTCGACTACCGGGTGGCGGTCGAGTCCGGGGCGGCGCTGCTCGCCGCCGAGCGGGGAGGCGAGGCGCAGTTCGACCGCCTCGACGAGCTGGTCGAGAAGATGGCCGGTGAGCTGGAGGACTTCGACGAGTACCGGCTCAGCGACGTCCGCTTCCACATCGGCATCGCCGAGGCCGCGCAGTCGCCGCGGCTGTTGAGCGCGATGACCGACGTGCAGGCGCAGATGAGCGACCTGATCGACCTGATCGCCCACCCACCCGAGGTCCTCGCCCGCTCCAACGAGCAGCACGCCCGCGTGGTCAAGGCGCTGCGCAAGGGCGACGCGGCGCGGGCGGTGCGACAGCTGCGCGAGCACACCGAGGGGACCGAGCACATCCTCGCCGGCCTGCTGCCGGTGCCGGTGCGCAACGGCCGCCCGGCGGCCTAGCCGGGAAGGGCTCCGGTCCTTTGCACCGCTATCCGGAACAAATGACCGGAGCGCTCTCGCGCAGCTCAGCCCGCGGCATCGCTCGCCTCCTCCAGCAGCCGCTCCAGCCGCCCCTCGGCGGCGCCCTCGCGCATGCGGTCGAAGTGCTCCTCGCAGTAGCCGGTGAAGTCGAAGTCGAGGTCGGAGATCGTGCCCTGCACCGCCCCCCGCATCGCCTCGCGGAAGTCGGACATGAAGCGCATCAGCCGCAGCGCCGCGAGCCGGCGCTCGCTTGCGGGGGACTCGAAGTAGGCGGCGAGCAGCTCCGCCTCGGCCGCTTCGTCGAGCTCGTTGTTGACCGCGAAGTTGCCGAGGTCGAAGTAGCGGTCGTTCATCCCCGCGTGCTCCCAGTCGACGATCCGCAGCCCCTGCGCGGTGCGGATGAAGTTGGCGGCGCGGAGGTCGTTGTGGCAGGGAACGGGCTCGTGCTCGGGGCCGACCAGCGCGTCTTCGATCCGGTGCGCGGCGCTCGCGGCCCACTCGTAGGAGGCGGGGACGGTGGCGCCGCGGTCGGCCATCCGCGCCGCGTAGGTCTCGACGATCCGGAAGCCGGAGAAGGCGATCGGCAGCCGCTCCTCGCAGGAGTGCAGCGCCCGCAGCGCCGCCGCGACCTCGGCCACCGCCGCCGGCTCGCGCAACTGCCCCGCCCCGACCGGCTCGCCGACGACGAAGCGGGTGACCAGGCAGGGCGGGTCGTCGAGCATCGCCACCACTTCCGGCCCGACCCCCGCCCGCGCCGCCAGCTCCCCCGCCGCCTTCTCGGCCGCGCGGTCGATCTCCAGCAGCACGGTGTCCTCGCCCGGCAGCCGCACGACCAGGTCCTCGCCGGCGAAGCGGACCCGGTAGTTGCGGTTGGTGATCCCGCCCTCGAGGGCGATCGGGTCGCCTTCGAGCTCGCCCAGGCGCGCGGAGATCGGTCCGAGGGTGTCGGCGAGGGAGGCCATGAGGCCGAATGATTCTCCCTCGCCATTGACAGAGGTCAAGCGCAGGATCTAGGCTCGGCTCGAACCCCTATAGGTCGGTTCGCTACACCATTAACCGAGGTTCGACCCCAGGAGGGAAGCGGCAATGGAGAGCAGCGGCACCCACCATCAGTCCGACGACGAAAAACGCCTCGCGGAACTCGGTTACAGCCAGAAACTCGACCGGGCCTGGAGCTCCTTCTCCAACTTCGCGATCTCGTTCACGATCATCTCGGTCCTCGCGGGCTGCTTCACCACCTACTTCATCGCCTGGAACAACGGCGGCCCGATCGCGATCTCCTGGGGCTGGCCGATCATCGTCGGGCTGATCCTCCTGGTCGCCTTCTCGATGTCGGAACTGGTCTCGAAGTACCCGACGGCGGGCGGGATCTACTGGTGGTCCTCGACCCTCGGCAACCGGGTCTGGGGATGGTTCACCGGCTGGTTCAACCTGATCGGCCTGGTCGGGATCATCGCCTCGGTCGTCTACGCCTCGGCCCAGTTCGCCTACGCGCTGTGCAGCCTCTACGGGCTCGACCTCGGCTTCATCAACTTCGGCGACGAAAAGCACGTGCTCGCGGAGACCTTCGCGATCTTCGTCTTCTTCCTGACGATCCACACCATCATCAACATCTTCCAGTCGAACCTGCTCGCCGTCCTCAACAACATCTCGGTCGGCTGGCACGTGCTCGGCGTGGCGATCATCCTCGGCATCCTCATCTTCGTCCCCGACAACCACCAGAGCGTCGACTTCGTCTTCACCGAGACGAACAACAACTCGGGCTTCACCGGCGACTCGACGAGCGCCCCCTTCTTCTGGTTCTACGTGCTGCCGCTCGGCTTCCTGCTGACGATGTACACGCAGACCGGCTACGACGCCTCCGCCCACGTCTCCGAGGAGACGCGCGGCGCCGCGCTCGGGGCCGCGAAGGGCGTCTGGCGCGCGGTCTTCTGGTCCGGCGTCGTCGGCTGGATCGTGTTGTTGGCGATCACCTTCGCCGCGACCGACACCGGCTTCATCAACAACCCGGAAAACGGCTTCGGCCTCGGCTCCTCGTTGGCGATCTTCGACAGCGCCCTCGGCTCCGCCGGGGCCAAGGCGGTGATCCTGATCGC
>DASZDI010000311.1:0-1678 GCA_035942135.1 Solirubrobacterales bacterium
ACCAGTGCCTCGCCGTGGCGCCGGACTACCAGAAGCAGCCCTGGCGGTCCTCGCTCACCGCGATCTTCGTGCACGGCGGCTGGCTGCACCTGCTGGGCAACATGCTCTTCCTCTGGGTCTTCGGCAACAACGTCGAGGACGCGATGGGGCGGGTGAAGTTCCTCCTCTTCTACCTCGCGGGCGGGGCGGCGGCGGTCTACGCGCAGGCGCTGATCGACCCCTCCTCGACGGTGCCGACGATCGGCGCCAGCGGGGCCGTCGCGGCGGTCCTCGGCGCCTACGCGCTGCTCCACCCGAAAGCCCGCGTCCACACGCTCGTCTTCGTCATCTTCATCATCACCGTCGTCCAGATCCCCGCCTTCGTCCTGCTCACGATCTGGTTCCTGCTCCAGTTCCTGCCCGCCCTGGGCCAGGTCACCGCCCCCGACGTCGCCGGCGGCGGCGTCGCCTACATGGCCCACGTCGGCGGCTTCGTCTTCGGCCTCCTGCTGGTCAGGCTGCTGGCGCGCAAGGCGCCGGGCAGGTACGGCTGGACCTAGCTCGTCCTCCGCCTTACGCTCTCGCGATGGCGAGGTGGCACGTGGGGTTCGACGGGCGGTGGCAGGAGTCGTTCCATGAGGTCGACGAAGCGGTCGAGTGGGCGCGGGAAGTCGCCGAGACGGGGAGGACGGTGGACGTCGCGCAGCGTCGTTTCCTGGTCGGCCGCAAGCTCGTCGACGTGTTCCCCGAGTCGAAGCGGGCGCAGCGCGAAGCGCACTGGTCGGCGGCGACGTTCCTCGGGTTCGGCGGCGGCGGAGGAGGGGGAGGCGACGGGGGCGGAGGCGGAGGCTGCTGAGAGGGGGGAAGATGCCCCCTGAGTGGACAGCCCGGTCATAGTCTCGATTCTGCTGCCGGCCGCGATCGCGGTGATCATGTGCAGTCTCGGGCTGACGCTCACCCGGGAGGACTACCGGCGCGTTCTGGTCGCGCCGCGGGGGGTGGCGATCGGGATGCTTAACCTGGCGCTGATCTCGCCGCTGCTGGCGCTGGGGATGGCGGAGCTGTTCGGCCTCTCGCCCGAGCTGGCGGTCGGTCTAGTCCTGCTGGGCGCCTCGCCCGGCGGGATGATGGCCAACCTGCTGACGCACCTGGCGCGCGGCGACACGGCGCTGTCGGTGACGATGACCGCGATCAGCAGCGTCGGCGCGATGATCACGGTGCCGCTCTTCATCGGCCTCTCCGCCGGCTACTTCGACGCCTCTGAGGTCGGCGACGTCAGCATGCTCGGGATCGTCCTGCGCGTGTTCGCGATCACGATCGTCCCGGTGGCGATCGGGATGGAGCTGCGGCGCCGCAACCCGGCGCGAGTCGAGGCCCTCTACCCGCGGGTGCGGCGGATCGCGCTCAGCCTCTTCGCGATCGTCGTCCTCGGTGCGATCGCCAGCGAGTACGACACGGTCGTGGAGAACCTTGCGGACGTCGCCGGCGCCGCGATCGCGCTCAACCTGGCCGCGATGGCCATCAGCTTCGCGATCTCGAAGCTGGCCCGGCTGGAGGACCGCCAGGCCACCGCGATCGCGCTCGAGCTCGGCATCCACAACTCGGCCCTGGCGATCGCCGTCGGCGCCACCCTGAGCGACGAGGTGGCGGTCCCCGCCGCCGTCTACGCCACCTTCATGCTCTTCACCGGCGGCGCCTT
>DASZDI010000312.1:0-7451 GCA_035942135.1 Solirubrobacterales bacterium
CTTCGGAGGGGATGCCCCGCAGCTTCGCCTTGCGCAGCTTCTCGCCGTTCGGCATCCGCGCCCCGGGCAGGGCCACCGCGACCGTCTGGCCGGTGGCCACGTTCGGCGCCCCGCAGACGATCGGCCGTTCGCCGTCGCCGGTGTCGACCATGCAGGCGCTGAGCCGGTCGGCCTTCGGGTGCTTCTCGCACTTGACCACCTTGCCGACGACGAAGCCCTCGGCCGAGGGCGGGCCGACCGCGTCGAGCCGCTCGACCTCGGTCCCGGTCATCACCAGGCGGTCGGCGAGCGCGGCCGGGTCCATGCCCGGGTCGCAGTACTCGCGCAGCCATGAGTAGGGGACCCTCATGCGAACTGCTCCAGCATCCGCACGTCGTTGTCGAAGAAGCGACGCAGGTCCGGGACGCCGTGGCGCAGCATCGCCACCCGCTCGACCCCGATCCCGAAGGCGAAGCCCTGGACCCGCTCGGGGTCGTAGCCGTGCTGCTCGACGAAGCCGAGCACGTTCGGGTCGACCATCCCGGCACCGAGGATCTCGATCCAGCCCTGGCCCTTGCAGAGGTTGCAGCGCTCCCCGCTCGCCAGCGCCCCGGTGCCGCCGCACTGGAAGCAGGAGACGTCGACCTCGACGCTGGGCTCGGTGAAGGGGAAGAAGTGCGGCCGCAGGCGCAGCTCCCGCTCGCCGCCGAAGATCGCCCGGCACATCGCCAGCAGCGTCCCCTGCAGGTCGGCGAGGGTGATCCCCTCGGCGATCGCCAGCCCCTCCATCTGGTGGAACATCGGGCTGTGGGTGGCGTCGGAGTCGCGGCGGTATACCTTGCCGGGGACTACGACGAAGATCGGCGGCGGCTGGGTCTCCATCGAGCGCACCTGCATCGGCGAGGTGTGGGTGCGCAGCAGCACGTCGGGGTGCGACTGCACGTAGAAGGTGTCCTGGAGCATCCGCGCCGGGTGGCCGGGCGGGTGGTTGAGGGCGGTGAAGTTGTAGTAGTCGTGCTCGATCTCCGGCCCTTCGGCGACGTGGTAGCCGAGGCCGATCATCGTGTCCTCGAGCAGGCGCGTGGTGCGGGCGATCAGGTGCGCGTGGCCGACCCGCCGCGCCGGCGCCCCGGGCAGGGTGACGTCGATCCGGTCGGTGACCAGCTTCGCCTCCAGCTCGACGGCGTCGAGCCGCTCGGCGCTCGCCTCCAGCAACGCCTCCAGCTCCTTGCGGGCGCGGTTGGCAGCGCCCCCGACCTGCCCCCGTTCCTCCTGGGGCAGCTCGGCGATCCCGCGCAGGATGCCGGTCAGCTCGGCTTTGCGGCCGAGGTAGCGGACCCGCAGCTCCTCCAGCTCGGCGCTGCTCCCGGCGCCTTCGACGGCCGCGGCGGCCTCGGCCCTGATCTCCTCGATCCGCTCAAGCATCGGGCTGGGCCTCCATAGCGAGCGAAGATAACCGCTGAGCGGCGATCGCAGCCGCCGCGGCGACGTTGAGGGACTCGGCACCGCCGGGCCGCAGCGGGATCGTCGCCCGCGTCGCGCAGGCGTCGAGCACCTCGGCGGGCAGCCCCTCGCGCTCGGCCCCGAGGCAGATCGTCGCCGCTCCGTCGAGCGCGGCGAGGCCCTCGCCGCCGTGGGCGACCAGCGCCACCCGCGGCTCCGGCGTCGCCTCCACCCCGGCCCGCAGCGGCGGCCGGGCGAAGATCGACCCCATGCTCGCCCGCACCGCCTTGGGCGAGAAGGGGTCGGCGCAGTCGGCACCGAGGACGACGGGGCCCTCGATCAGCGCGTCGACGGTGCGGACGATCGTCCCGACGTTGCCGGGGTCGCTCACACCGTGCAGGTAGACGCAGGGCGAGTCGCCCCGAACGTAGTTCTTCCCGGTATGCGGGAACAACTGCGTCCCGTCGGTCGAGGGCAGCGGCCAGACCGCGATCGCCCGGGTCCCGGAGCCGAGCGAGGAGACGCCGGCGAGCAGGTCGGGCTCGACCTCGTCGCCCGCGAGCCCCGAGCCGGCGGCGACGAGCACGAAGCGCGGCTCCGCCCCGGCGGCCAGCCCGGCCTCGAGCAGGTCCTCGCCCTCGGTCGCGAACAGGCCCTCGCGCTCGCGGTGCTTGCGAACGCGCAGCTTGCGGACCAGCTTCAGCTTCTCGTTGTGGGGGCTCTCGATCATCTTCGCTTTGGCTCTGCTGACGGTCGGTCTCTTCTTCTCGGCGTTCTCTTGATTTCTTCTCCTGGAACGAAAAAGCGGGCCGAAATTCGGCCCGCCCGGGAGAGAGGAATGTCGGTGAGCCGCTAGGCGGCCGCACCCTCCCGGGCTAGCTCCACAAATCGACGGAAGGCCTCGCGGTCGGAGACCGCGATCTCGGCCAGCATCTTGCGGTTCACCTGGACCTCGGCTTTGTTGAGGCCGTGCATCAGTTCCGAGTAGCTCATGCCCTCGAGCCGCGCGGCGGCGTTGATGCGGGTGATCCAGAGGCGGCGGAAGGCGCGCTTCTTGTTGCGCCGGTCGCGGTAGGCGTACATCCCCGACCGCTGCACCTGCTCTTTGGCGAAGCGGTAGGAGGAATGCTTGCGGCCGAAGTAGCCCTTTGCTTCCTTCAGCACCTTGCGGCGCTTCTTGCGCGCGTGGACGGAGCGCTTGACGCGGCTCACTTGCCGCCCCCGAGGAGGTTGCGCACGGTTTTGGCGTCGTTCGGCGAGATCTCGGCCGGGTTGCCCATCTTCCGCTTCCGCTTCGGCGACTTTTTCTCCAGGATGTGGCTGGAGAACGCGTGACGGCCCCGGAGCTTGCCGGTGGCGGTCTTGCGGAAGCGCTTCTTGGCGCCGGAATGGGTTTTCATCTTCGGCATGCGGTCCGCTATTGAAGCAGACGAAGGGATGCGGGCGCGGGCGGCGCCTCGCGCGCGGGTACTCTGGCGCCGCGATGCGGATCCTCTACGTGATCGGGACGCGCCCGAACTTCGTCAAGACGGCTCCCGTGATCGGGGCCCTGCGCGAGCGCCATCCCGAGGGGCGCCACACGATCGTCCACACCGGCCAGCACTACGACCGGCTGATGTCCGAGGTCTTCCTCGAGCAGCTCGGGGTGCCGGCCCCCGACCACATGCTCGAAGTCGGCTCCGGCAGCCACGCAGCGCAGACGGCGCGGACGATGGAGCGCCTGGAGCCGGTGCTGGCGGCGGAGCGGCCGGACCTGGTGATGGTCCCCGGCGACGTCAACTCGACCCTGGCCGCGGCGCTGACCGCGGTGAAGATGGGGATCCCGGTCGCCCACATCGAGTCCGGCCTGCGCAGCTTCGACATGACGATGCCCGAGGAGGTGAACCGGATCGTCGCCGACCGCTTCTCGGAGTGGCTCTTCCTCCACAGCGAGGAGGCGATCGGGAACCTGCGCGCCGAAGGCATCGCCGACGAGCGCATGCACATGGTCGGCAACACGATGATCGACACCCTGGTGGCGCTGGAAGACCGCTTCCGCGGGGCGGGAACGGCGGCGGGGCTGGGCGTCGAGCCGGGCTCCTACGTGCTGGTGACGCTGCACCGCCCGGCGCTGGTCGACGGGCCGCTGCTCGGCGAGACCGTCGCCCGGCTCGCCGCCCTGGCGCGGGAGGTCCCGGTCGTCTTCCCGGTCCATCCGCGCACCCGCAAGATGATGGAGGGGCTGGAGCCCGAGACCCCGGGCCTGCTGCTCACCGACCCGCTCGGCTACCTCGACTTCCTCTCGCTGATCGCCGACGCCCGCGCCGTCCTCACCGACTCCGGCGGCATCCAGGAGGAGACGACCTACCTCGGCATCCCCTGCTTCACCCTGCGCGACAACACCGAGCGCCCGGTGACGATCAGCCACGGCACCAACACCCTGCTGGGCCTGGACCCGGCGGCGATCTCCGGCATCCCCCAGGCGCTCGCGGACAGAGGCGACGCGCCCACCGAGCCGCCGCCGCTCTGGGACGGCCGCGCCGCCGCGCGGATCGCCGACGCGGTCCTCGGCTGAGGCGCGATCAGAAGACGTAGAGCCACCGACCCCGCAGAGCGGTGATCGCGGCAGCGGGGATCACGGCCGGCAGCCAGAAGAGCACCGCGCCGTAGATGACGACGTCGAGGATCAGGACGCGGCGGGAGGGTCCGATTCGCCCGCCGAGGCATCGGCCTCGGGCGCTGCGGCATCGGTCTCGGGCGCTGCGGCATCGGTCTCAGGGGCTGCGGCGTCGGCCTGCTCGCCGTCGTCGGCGAGCTTGTCGAGCTCTTTGCTGGGGCCCAGCAGCATGCTCATGTTGCGCCCTTCCTGCAGGGGCGCGGACTCGATCACGGCGATCCCGCCGAGGTCCTCGAAGAGTTTGTGCAGCAGGTCGCGGCCGCGCTCGGGGTGGGCCTGCTCGCGGCCGCGGAACATGATCGTCACCTTGACCTTGTCGCGGTGCTTTAGGAAGCGTTCGACGTGGCCCTTCTTGGTCTCGTAGTCGTGGGTCGCGATCTTCGGCCGCAGCTTGATTTCGCGGATGTTGACCTGCTGCTGGTGCTTGCGGGCCGCCTTCTGCTTCTGCTCCTGCTCGTACTTGTACTTCGAGTAGTCGAGCAGGCGGGTCACCGGCGGCTTCGAGCCGGGGGCGACCTCGACCAGGTCCAGGTCGGCCTCCTGGGCGCGTTTCAGCGCGTCGTTGATGTCGACGATCCCGAGCTGCTCTCCGTCGGCTCCGATCAGGCGCACTTTGGGAACGCGGATGCGCTCGTTGATCCGAGTCGTGTCGCGCTCCGGCGGGCGCCGATCGAACCTGCGAGGAACGGGCACTATCGAAGGCGGGACTTCAAGAGGACGAGACGGTAGGCAGGCACGGGGCGCTCAGCGGCGGCGGTGATTGTTCGTGCCTGCGATCAAGTCGGCCGGAGTATAGAGACACAACGGGGTTTCGCGTAATCGCGGCTCATGCCTCGCCCGTTTCGGCCCGCACGCGGGCGGCGAACTCGGCCTGCGACATCTCCCCCAGATCGCCGTCGGCGTGGGAGCGGACGGAGACCGCGCCGTTCTCCTCCTCGCGGTCGCCGACCACCAGCATGTAGGGGTAGCGGCCGACCGTCTCGGCGTCGCGGATCTTCTTGCCGACCGACTCGGAGCGGTCGTCGACGGCGACGCGGACGCCGGCTTCGCGCAGCTCCTCCATCGCCCGCCGGCCGTAGTCGTTGTGGCGGTCGGAGATCGGCAGCACGATCGCCTGGATCGGCGCCAGCCAGACCGGGAAGCGGCCCGCGTAGTGCTCGATCAGGATCCCCGCGAAGCGCTCCATCGAGCCGAGCAGGGCGCGGTGGATCATCACCGGCCGGTGGGCGGAGTCGTCGGCGCCGGTGTAGTAGAGCTCGAAGCGCTCGGGCATCTGGAAGTCGAGCTGACAGGTGCCGCACTGCCAGGAGCGGCCGAGGGCGTCGGTGACATGGAAGTCGATCTTCGGGCCGTAGAAGGCGCCGTCGCCGGGGTTGAGCGAGTACTCGCGCCCCTGGCTCTCCAGCGCCTCGGCCAGCGCCGCCTCGGCCTTCGCCCACTGCTCCTCGGTCCCCATCGACTTCTCCGGCCGGGTCGAGAGCTCGACCTGCACGTTCTCGAAGCCGAAGCGGGCGTAGAGCTCGTCGATCGCCTCGCAGATCGAGGCCACCTCGGCCGGGATCTGCTCCTCGGTGCAGTAGACGTGGGCGTCGTCCTGGGTGAAGGCGCGGACGCGGAGCAGGCCGTGGAGGACGCCCTCGCGCTCGTTGCGGGAGACGCGGCCGAACTCGGCCAGCCGCAGCGGCAGCTCGCGGTAGCTGTGGCGGTCGGCGGCGTAGACGAGGCAGGCGCCGGGGCAGTTCATGGGACGGAGCGCGTAGCGGCGGTCGTCGTCCTCCATGAAGTACATGTCGTCCTTGTAGTTGTCCCAGTGCCCGGAGCGGTGCCAGAGGCCCTCGTCCATCACCTGCGGGGTGGCGATCTCCTGGTAGCCGCGCTTGCGCAGCTGGTCGCGGACCTCGGTTTCGATCGAGCGCAGCAGCGTCGTCCCGTTCGGCAGCCAGAACGGCATCCCCGGCGCCTCCTTGCGGAGCATGAAGAGGCCGAGCTGGGGGCCGATGCGGCGATGGTCGCGCTCCTTGGCCTGCTCGAGGCGCTCGAGGTGCGCCTCGAGGTCCTTCTTCGAGAAGAAGGCGGTGCCGTAGATGCGGGTGAGGCGCTCGCGCTCCTCGTCGCCGCGCCAGTAGGCGCCGGCGACCGAGCTGAGCTTGATCGCCTTGATGCGGCCGGTCGAGGGGGCGTGCGGACCGCGGCAGAGGTCCTCGAAGGGGCCGTTGCGGTAGAGCGAGACGGTCTCGACGCCCTCGTCGCGGACGAGGTCTTCGATCAGCTCGACCTTGAAGCTCTGGTCCTGGGAGCGGAAGATCTCGATCGCCTCGGCGACCGGGACGTCGCGGCGGGAGAACTCCTCGTCGGCGGCGATGTGCTCCTGCATCGCTTGCTCGATCTTCGGCAGGTCCTCTT
Source organism: Solirubrobacterales bacterium (assembly GCA_035942135.1). Classification (GTDB taxonomy): domain Bacteria; phylum Actinomycetota; class Thermoleophilia; order Solirubrobacterales; family 70-9; genus VAYN01. The sequence continues at coordinate 6,482 of DASZDI010000312.1, forward strand.
CGGTGATCTTTGTCCCGGGCGGGAACTCGAAGTCGTAGTAGAAGCCATGCTCGATCGGCGGCCCGATCGTCACCTTGGTCCCGGGATAGAGGTCTACCACCGCCTCGGCCATGACGTGGGCGGCGTCGTGGCGGATCAGCTCCAGGGCTTCGGGGTCGCGGTCGGTGAGGATCGCCACCTCGCCACCCCCTGCGGGCAGCGGCGCCGAGAGGTCGCGCAGCTCGCCGTCGACCTTGATCGCCAGCGCGGCCTTGGCCAGCCCCGGCCCGATCGCGGCCGCGGCGTCGGCGCCGGTGGCACCCGCCGGCAGCTCCAGCGGCTTGCCATCGGGCAGGGTGAAAGTGGTTTTCTCGGTCGCGGCCTCCATCCCCGGCCATGGTACGGGGAGATCAGCGTGCGGGGCCCTGCCGCGCCTGACGTTCGGCGACGAGCGGGCAGGGGCTCTTGCCCGGGACGGGGTGCTGCACCCGCAGCAAAGCCCAGGGAGGTCGGAAGAGATGCGTCTCGGCAGGAGAACGGCGACCGAAACGGCCCGGGCTCGCGAAGCCCTTCGGCAAGGCGACGCTTTCGGTGCCCGCCGAGACCTCCGCCTCGCCGCTGACCACGAAGCGGACCCCGGGCGGCAGCTTGCCCGGGTCCTCGCTCGAGCGGATACAGACCCGCCCGCCCCGCAGTTCCCAGGCGAGGTAGGGAGTCCCGTGTTCCTCCTCCAGCAGCTGCGGCGAGGCGAGGACGAGCGTTGGCCCCGCTCCGACGATCTTGCGGAAGTCGGCAAGGGTCGAGGAGTAAGCGGTGGGGCCCACGGGGGCGTTGGAGAGGGCGAGGAGCGAGCAGAGCCCCGCGGCACCGACGAAAAGCGCGGCCGCAGCAGGCAAGACGAGGCGATCGGCGTTTTTGTCAACTCCTGGTTGACGAATCCGCCCACCCGCTTGGCCGAGCAGCGGCAGGAGGATCGTCAGGGCGACCAGCG
>DASZDI010000313.1:0-1725 GCA_035942135.1 Solirubrobacterales bacterium
CCCCGGGGCCGCGCTCTCCCCCGCCCAGCGCCTGCGGACGATCGCGGTGGCGATCGGGGCCCGCCGCGACCGCCTGGGGCCGCTGCGGCGCTCCGCCGCCCGGCCGCGCTTCGTCGGCGCCCTGGAGCGGCTACTCGACGAGCTGCAGGCGACCGGGGTCGAGCCGGAGGAGGTCGAGGCGAGCGCCGCGACCCTCGAAGGCTCCGCCTACCTCAGCGACCTCGCCGCTCTCTATACGGGCTACGAGCAGGTCCGCCGGCGCACCGGGCGCACCGACGCCCACGGCATCGCCCGCGAGGCGATCGCCCAGCTGCGCCGCGACGGCTCCTTCTGGGGCGAGCGGCCGGTCCTCCTCTACGGCTTCGACGACCTGACCGAGAACCAGCTCGAGCTGGTCGCGGCCCTGGCCGAGCGGACCGCGGTGACCGTCGCCCTCCCTTATGAAGAGGGAAGCGCGGCGCTCGAGGCCCGCGGCAGGCTCCTCGGCCGGCTGCGGGAGCGGATCGGGACGGCGGCGGAGATCACGACCGAGGCCACGCCCGGCAACACCTTCAGCCCGCTGCTCTTCCACCTCACGATCTCCTTCGGCGCCGCCCGACCAGGGCGCGCCGAGCCGGACGGCAGCCTCACCCTGCTGCGCTCGGCGGGGACCCGTGCCGAGGCGGAGGCGATCGCGGCCCACGTCTCCCGGCTCGTCCACAAGGGGGCCGACCAGGCCGAGATCGCGATCGCGCTCCGCGACCCCTCCCGCCGCGGCCCCGAGATCGCCGCCGCGCTGGAGGCGAACGACGTCGCCGTCGCCCTGGAGGCCGAGCTGCCGGTCGCGGGGACGAGCATCGGCGGCGCCCTCGTGGCGCTGCTGGAGGCCGAATTCGGCGGCCGCCGCGCCTCCGACCTGCTGCGCTACCTGCGCGGGCCCTCCGGCTTCTCCCCCGGCCGGGTCGACTGGTTCGAGCGGCGGATCCGGCGCGGCCGGGTGCGCGACGCGGAGACGGCGTTGCAGCTCTGGCAGGGCGAGGACGGGGGGCCGCCGCGGGACCTGCTGCGGCTGCGCGCCGCCGCCGAGCGCTCGCCGGCCGAGCTGGCGGCGGAGGTCGCGGCCCTGGCGGCGAAGATGGCCGAGCGACCGCTGCGCGACAGCGAAGACGGGCCGGCGCTGCGCCAGGGCGACGGGCTGGAGCTGCGCGCCGCAGCGGCGATCTCCTCGGCCCTCGCCGACCTGGCCGATCTCGGCGACCTCGCCCCCGAGCCGGCCGACCTGGCGGCGGCGATCGAGGAGCTCGACTTCCGCGTCTGGTCGGGGCCGGTCGAGGGCCGGGTCCGGATCGCCAGCCCCTACCGCCTCCGCGCCGGGCGCTTCGACCACGTCGTCGTCGGCTCCCTGCAGGACGGCGAGTTCCCCCGCCGCGACCGCGGCGCCGACCCGTTCCTCTCCGAGGCCCAGCGGCAGACGCTCGGGCTCGACCCGCGCCGCGACGCCGAGGCCGAGGAGCGCTACCTCTTCCACGCTTGCCTCGCCCTCCCCCGCGAGAGCCTCGTCCTCTCCTACCGCGACAGCGACGAGAACGGCGCCGCGACCGCGCGCTCGCCGCTGATCGACGACGTGCGGGCGCTCCTCGCCCCCGCCCCGGACGGCGCCGCCGTCGATCCCGTCGAGGAGGAGATCACCGTCGCCCGCGACCTCGCCCAGGTCGTCGCGCCGCTGGCGGAGGCGCCCTCGGAGGA
>DASZDI010000314.1:0-7395 GCA_035942135.1 Solirubrobacterales bacterium
GGCGGCCTTCCAGACGCTGCTCGGACTCGGGGCCGCACATGCCCCGAGCACCTATGCCGAGATCACCGGCGACATTGCGGCCTGAGCGAACCGGATACTCATGAGCGGCGCCAACTCGCCACTCCTCCCCTAGAGCCCGACGATCTCGACCGGCTCCGGGTCGCCCGCCGGCTCGAAGCCCATGATCCGCCCGTAGAAGTAGAGCTCGGCTTCGAGGCAGCGGACCTGCGTCTCCGAGCGCCGGAAGCCGTGCTGCTCCCCCGCGAAGGGGACGTAGGCATGGGGGACGCCGTTACGCGCCAGCGCCGCGACCATCGTCTCCGCCTGGTTGGGCGGGACGACCTCATCCTCGAGGCCCTGGAAGAGGATCACCGGCGCCCGCAGCCACTCGACGTGGTTGATCGGCGAGCGCTCGCGGTAGAGGTCGGCCTGCTCGGGATAGGGGCCGATCAGCCGGTCGAGGTAGCGGGACTCGAACTTGTGGGTGTCGCGGGCGAGGGCCTCGGCGTCGGCGACGCCGTAGTAGCTGGCGCCGGTGGCGAAGGCGTCGTGGAAGGTGAGGGCGCAGAGGGTCGCGTAGCCGCCCGCCGAGCCGCCCCGGATCGCCAGCCGCGCTCCGTCCACCTCGCCCTGCTCGGCGAGCCGGCGGGCGGCGTTGACGCAGTCCTCGGTGTCGACCACGCCCCACGTCCCGCGCAACTTGTTGCGGTACTCGCGGCCGTAGCCGCTGGAGCCGCGGTAGTTGACGTCGACGACGCCGAAGCCGCGGCTGGTCCAGTAGAGAAATTCGCGGTCCAGGGCGGGGGTGGCGTGGGAGGTGGGGCCGCCGTGGCTCTCGACGATCAGCGGCGGCAGCTCCCCCTCCGGCGCCTCGAACCCGGGGTTGGTCGGCGGGTAGTAGAAGCCGTAGGCGGCCTCGCCGTCGCCGCTGGCGAACTCGACCGGGCGCGGCCGCGAGACATAGGCGGGGTCGACGGCCTCCTCGCCGGCGGCGCGGACGACCTCGGTCTCGCCCCGCCCGACGTCGTGGACGACGACCGCGGTCTCGCTCTCCGGCCCGGCGGCGGCGAAGGCGACGGCCTCGCCGCGGGCGGAGAGCGCCGGGAAGCCGAAGGAGGCGAAGGGCAGCCCGAGGTCGGCCGGTTCCCAGCCCTCCGGCCGCAGCAGGAAGAGCCGTTCCTCGCCGCGCTCGCAGCGCACGCAGGCGATCGCGCCGCTCTCGAGGAAGGCGTAGGTGGCGCCGCCGAAGAGCCACTGCGGGTGGGCGAAGTCGGCCCGTTCCTCGGTCAGCTGCACCAGCGTCCCCTCCTCGCCGCTCAGCTCCGCCGCGGGCTCGCGGGCGCGGTAGAGGTTCCACCAGCCGTCGCGGTCGGAGACGAAGTGGAGCTGGCCGTCGGGGCTCCACTCGGGCTGGAATATCGACTCCTCCGACCCGCCGGCGACGAGCCGCTCCTCACCGGGGTCGCCGAGCGGGGCGACCCAGAGCTCGGTCCCGTCCCAGGGCATGTTCGGGTGGTCCCAGCAGGTCCAGGCGAGCCAGGCGCCGTCGGGGCTGATCCGCGGGAAGGAGTAGAAGTCGCGGCCGCTCGCGAGGACCCGCGGCTCGCCGGAGCCGTCGAGCGGCAGCGAGACGACCTCGTTCACCGCTTCGCCCTCGCCGTGGGATTCGCGCACGCAGACGACGGCGGCGCCGTCGGGGGAGGGGCGCATGTCGGCGTAGCGGAGGGCGGCGGGGGCGAGCGGCGCGGGTGAGATCGCCAGCGGCTCCTCGCCGAGGCGCAGTCGGTAGAGGCGCTGGTCCTCGAAGTCGACGAAGAGGACGAGGTCGGGCCCGGCCAGGCACCAGGCGCCGCCGCCGTACTCGTGGACGCGGGTGCGGACGTTGGTCGCCGCCGGCGTCACCGCCTCCGGCTCGCCGCCGGTCGGCTGCCGCATCAGGACGACGCGCCCGCCTTCGGCCGGCCGCCCCTCGGCCCACCAGATCGCCCCGTCCTCGGCCAGTGCCGGGGAGGCCAGGCGACGCCCGGCGCGGGCGACGGTCGCCGGGTCGATCGGCGAGGACCAGGAGCCGTAGGGCGCGACGGTTGCCACCGGCGCAGTCTAAGTCGAGCGACCGAACGTAGTTCTTCCCGGTATGCGGGAACAACTACGTCCGCCCACGTCACTCCTCGTCGTCGAGCTCGACCTCGCGCAGCTGATGCGTGTCGACGTCGTAGACGAAGCCCCGCACCACGTCGACGTGGGGGAGGAAGGCGCAGCGCCGGACCCGCCGGATCGACTGCCGTACGTCCTCGTCGATGTCGTCGAAGGACTCGATCGCGAAGGACGGCGCGACGCCGGTGTCCTCCTGCAGCTCCCTGCGGAAGCCGTCGTCGGTGATCGTCTGCATGCCGCAGTTGGTGTGGTGGATCAGCATCACCTCGCGGGTGCCGAGCCGGCGCTGGGAGATCGCCAGCGAGCGGATCACGTCGTCGGTGATCACCCCGCCGGCGTTCCGCAGCACGTGCGCCTCGCCGATCTCGAGGCCAAGGGCGGCGAAGACGTCCAGCCGCGAGTCCATGCAGGTGACGATCGCGAGCCGGCGCTGCGGTTCGACGTCGAGGTGCTGCTCGTCGACGCCGCCGGAGAAGGCGCGGTTGTTCTCGAGAAGCTGGTCGATGGTGTCCATGGCGCCGCAGGGTAGCCGCAGCGACGGCGCGGCGACGGGCGCGTTTCCCCGCCTCACCCCCGGGGTAGCCGCTGGGCATGAACGAGAGACCAGATCCGCACGAGGCCCCGAGCGGCTTCCCGGAGCCGCCGGGCAAGGACCCGGGGGACATCTCGCGGGACCGCGAGCCGCATCACGTCCTCAACAACCCGGTCGGCGAGCCCGACCCGACCGAGTGGCCGGACCCCTACGACAAGCGCGAGGACCCGCGCGACCCGCCCGATCCCGACGGCGAGGCCTTCGGCGAGGAGCCGCACCCCGCTTCCGGCGCGACCAGCACCAGCGAACCGCACCCGTCCAAGGACCCCGAGGCTCCCGACTGGGAGGGGCCGAAGCGGGACAGGCTCGACCAGTAGACAGACGACCAGAAGAGGAGTGAGCGAGCGTATGGAGACGAGCAGCCTCGACAAGGGGATCTTCAGCGGCGACGCTTCCGGCACCCGGGAAGACATCGTCGCGCTGTTGACCAAGGCCTACTGGATGGAGATCGAGACGGTGATGAGCTACATCGCCGCTTCGACCAACCTCGACGGTGTCCGCGCCCAGGAGATCCGCGAGTCGCTGGCGCAGGACATCGAGGAGGAGCTCGGCCACGCGAGGGAGTTCGCCAACCGGATCAAGGAGCTCTACGGCGTCGTCCCAGGCTCGGAAGGGTTCGCCGCCGAGCAGAGCTTCCTGCAGCCGCCCGAGCACCAGACCGACGTCGTCGCCGTGATCCGCGGCGTGATCAAAGCCGAGACCGGCGCGATCGAGCACTACACGCGGATCGTCGAGGAGACCGACGGCGTCGACCCGGTCACCCAGGACATGGCGATCTCGATCCTCCGCGACGAGCAGGGCCACCGGCGCCTCTTCGAGGGCTTCCTGCGCGAGTACGAATTCGAAGGCAAGGCCTAGGCGACGCCGTCCTTGTCGCCTAGTCTGCGGGCGATGCAGGCGAACGGAGTCGACCCGACCGAGCTGCGCGCGATCGGGCGGGTCTCGTCGCCGCTGACCGACCGGGCCGAGACCCCCAAGCAGGGTGACGAGGGAGCGCCGGAGGCGACGCTGGAGATCGCGCCCGAGTTCGCCGCCGGCCTGGAGGGGATCTGCGAGGGGGAAGAGGTCCTAGTCCTCACCTGGCTCGACCGCGCCGACCGGGACGTCCTCTCGACCCACCCGCGCGACGACCCCTCCCGGCCGGAGATCGGCGTCTTCGCCACCCGCTCGCCCGATCGGCCGAACCCGATCGGGCTGCACCGCGTCAGGGTCATCGCGCTCGACGGGACGCGGCTGCGGGTCGAGAATCTTGAGGCGATCGACGGCACCCCAGTTCTCGACCTCAAGCCGGTGCTGGGAGCGGTGGGGGAGAGATGAGCGCGAGCGTCGACGACGTGCGGATCCGCCCCGCGACCGAAGCCGACATCGGGATCGTCTACGACCTGATCCTCGAGCTCGCCGCCTACGAGAAACTCGGCGACAAGGTCGCCGGCGACGCCGAGGACCTGCGCCGCTCCCTGTTCGAGCAGAAGGCGGCGGAGGCGCTGATGCTGGAGACGGCCGACGGGGAGGCGGTCGGCTACGCGATCTTCTTCACCACCTTCTCGACCTTCGAGTGCCGCTCGGGGGTCTGGCTGGAGGACGTCTACGTGCGGGCCGAGCATCGCCGCGGCGGCATCGGCCGGGCGGTGATGGAGCACCTGGCGAAGCTGGCACAGGAGCGCGGCCACGTCCGCCTCGAGTGGGTCGCCCTCGACTGGAACGAGCCGGCGATCAACTTCTACGAAAAGCTCGGCGCCCGCACCCTCGACGACTGGCGGACCTTTCGGTTGGAGCGGGACGGGATCGAGCGGCTGGCGGGGGAAGCCGGGGGAGCGTCCGGCGAGAGCCCCCGGCCTCTTAGCGAGGGCTGTTATTAGTCTGCCGCTACCGCTTTTCTCGCAGCCTGCTCTGCCTGGTTGATGATGCTGTTGACGTTCTGGTCTTGGGGGGAGAGGTGCGCCGCGTACACCTGCGCTTTGGCGGCCTCTTCCTTCTGGCTGTTCTGAGCGGTTTTGCTCTGGTCGGTGCCGATCTTGACCCCAAAGAAAGCGCCGACGATGGTCGCGATCACTCCGCCGGCGGAACTGGCGATGGTGGCTGCGGTGTCGCTGTTCTGGACGATCGCGGCAATGGCGATCGCCAGCACCGCAATCACGCCGACCGTAACAGCGGTGAGCCCGCCGACGGTCTTCAGCTTGTCGGAGAAGGCCCCGTCTTCCTTCCCTTTTCCATCGGCTGCCGGGATCGTCCGGGTGGACGTGTCGGTTGCATTTCCTTGGGGGTGTCTCTCGGGTTGTGCGTTCATGGCACCAAACTAAAGTGCCTTGAGCGTTCTACAACTCCCGATTTAAAGAACTCTTTTGTGTCTTCCGCAGATTCCGATAAACCCTTCAATTCAGGTGAGAGCGCGGGCGCGTCCTAGCAGAAGCTCTTGCTCGCGATGATTTGCAGCGAGGCCGGCGGCGCGGTGGTATTCGGCGGCTGCCTCTTGCTTGCGGCCCAGTTTCTCCAGGAGGTCGGCTCGGGCGCTGGGGAGGAGGTGGTACTTCGCCAGGGCCGGCTCGTCCTTGATCTCTTCCAGCAACTCCAGGCCAGCTTCCGGGCCGAAGGCCATGCTTACCGCCACCGCTCGGTTCAGCTCGACGATCGGGGAGGGGGAGATCTGGGTCAGCGCCTCGTAGAGGGCGGCGATCTTCACCCAGTCGGTTTCCTCGGCGCGGATCGCTCGGGCGTGGCAGGCAGCGATCGCGGCCTGCAGGCCGTAGGGACCGAGCGGCTTCGGCAGCGCTTCCGCCCGCCCCAGCGCCCGCAGGCCGCGGACGATCAGCAGCGGGTCCCAGCGGCCGCGGTCCTGGTCGAGCAGCAGGATCGGCTCGCCGCCGGGGCCGCGCCGGGCGGGGAGGCGTGAGGCCTGGATCTCCAGCAGCGCGATCAGCCCGTGCGCCTCGGGCTCCCGCGGCGCCAGCTCGGCGAGGACCCGGCCCAGCCGCAGCGCTTCCTCGCAGAGGTCGGCGCGGACCCAGTCCTCGCCGGCGCTGGCCGCATAGCCCTCGTTGAAGACGAGGTAGATGACTTCGAGCACCGAGGGCAGGCGCTCGTCCAGCTCCGCCCCCCGCGGCACCTCGAACGGGACCTTGGCCTCGCGCAGGGCCTTCTTCGCCCGCACCAGCCGCTGCGCCACCGTCGACTCGCCGACCAGGAAGGCGCGGGCGATCTCCGCCGTGGTCAGGCCGCCGAGCAGGCGCAGGGTCAGCGCCACCCGCGCCTCGCGCGAGAGCAGCGGGTGGCAGCAGGTGAAGATCAGCGCCAGCAGGTCGTCGCCGATCTCGTCGTCGACCGCGGCCTCGAACTCCGAGCGCTCCAGCGCGAACAGCGCCCCGGTGTCGCGGGCGACCTCTTCGCGCTTGCGCTCGTAGGTCTGCTCGCGCCGCATCCGGTCGATCGCCCGGTTCTTCGCGGTCGCCATCAGCCAGGCGCCCGGGTTCTCCGGCACGCCCGTCTGCGGCCACTTCTCCATCGCCGCCACCAGCGCGTCCTGCGCCAGGTCCTCGGCGAGGCCGACGTCGCCGACCATCCGCGCCAGACCCGCGATCAGGCGGGCGGACTCGATCCGCCAGACCGCCTCGATCGCGCGCGTGGCCTCGGTCACGGGCTCAGGGACCCTCGTAGGCGTCCTGCACCTCCTGCGGGAAGTCCTCCATCTCGGCGACGCGCCGCACTTCGATCGAGCAGCCCCGGGCCGGGCAGCGGCTCGCCCACTCCAGCGCCTCCTCCTTCGAGCGCGCCTGGATCAGCCAGTAGCCGCCGACGACCTCCTTGGCCTCGGCGAACGGCCCGTCGGTGATCGTCGCCTCGCCCTCGGCGGAGAACCTGACGGTGCCGCCGTCGCCGGGCGGGCGCAGCCCGTCGAGCGAGAGCAGCATCCCGGCCTTGCGCAGCTCCTCGTTGTAGCGGCCCATCGCCGCCACCGCGTCGGGGCTGGGCTCCCACTCCTCTTCCTCGATCCCGGGGTACATGAACATCATGAAGCGCATCGGTCCTCCTTCGTCGGTGGGCGGCGGTCCCGCCCTTTTACCTGACGACGAACGAGCAGCGCCGGAATCGACACGGCCCGGGATTTCTTCGCGTCTACCCGCGGCAGTACCCGAATCGCCTCAGCTTGTTCCGGTAGACCCGCATCGAAGAGCGTCGCCAGTCGCCGTGGGTCTGGCGTCGCAGGCTCGGGACCAGCTCGCGGTGATAGGGGGAGCCGAGGCTCTCCGCGTGCCCGATCGCGTTGCGCACGCGGATCCCGAAGCGGCAGCGCAGCCACTGCGTGAGCCGCAGCGAAGCTCGCAGCTGGCGTCGGTTGCCGAGCGCGTCGCCGTCCCCGTAGCCGACGTGCTCGATCCCGATCGCCGTCCAGTTGAGCCCGACCGTGTGGCGGCAGCGGGTGCGCAGGTTGACGAGCCGGAAGATCCGCCCTGAGCGGGAGACGACCAAGTGCGAGCAGACGTTGGGCAGCTCGTGCAGCTCGGGGTCGGCGACGTCGCGGGCGAAGGTGTTGCGGACGGCGGCGACGCTGCCGGCCTGCGCCATGTGCTCGACGATCACGCGCGGGTGCCGGAGGCGCCACGTTCTTTCGCCGTAGTGGCGGGCGGAGTAGGCGGCCATCTCGCGCTTGCGTT
>DASZDI010000315.1:0-7306 GCA_035942135.1 Solirubrobacterales bacterium
CGGGGCGACCGCTGAGGCGCAACGCGTTGCCGAGGTTGAACAGCGCGTAGGCGTAGTTGACGTCTTCGGTGCCTTCGGGGAAGGAAGCGACCGCTTCTTCGAGCACCGGAACGGCGGCTTCGTATTCGCCCGCCTGGATCAGCGCGAAGCCTTCTTCGTTGAGAGCGCTGCCGCGTTCGGGGTCGGAGGCGGAGGCGGTCGGGGCGGTTTCCGCTGCCTCAGGCGACTCGGTCTCCTCGGGAGCTTCGGCGGCTTCGCTCGACCCTTCGGCCTCGCCGGATTCCTCGGCGACGGCCGGGGCGGCTGCCCCGGCGGAGTCGGGAGCGCCTTTGGCGCCGTCGCCTTTGTCGTTCTTCACCTGCGCGGCCTGCCTCCCCCCGCTCCCGGGATCGTCGTCCCCGCCGCCGTTGAGAGCGACGAGGGCGATCACCGCGATCGCGGCGAGGAAGCCGAGGAGGGCCGCGGTCGCGCCCCAGCGGGAGCGGCGCGAGCCCGTCGTCGCGGGCGCTCGCGTCGGCGGCTCGTCGCCGCCCGCGGACCGGGCGAGCGGCTCCGGCTCCGGGCGGCGCCGCGCGAAGGTCGGGTCGAACGCCTGGGTCGGCTGACCGATCGCGTCGGAGCGTTCGAGCCGCTCCAGCGCCTGCCGCGCCGAGGTGGGTCGGCTGCGCGGGTCCTTGCTCGCCAGCCACTCGACCAGGGCGCCGAGCGCGCGCGAGCATTCGCCTTCGCAGGAGCGCAGGACGACGCCGCAGGAGTAGAGGTCGGAGCGCTCGGTCGCCGGCTTCCCTTCCATCACCTCCGGCGCCGCGTAGCGCTCGGTGCCGAGGATCAGGCCGGGGCTGGTCAGCGCGGTCGCGTCGGCGGGCAGGGCGATCCCGAAGTCGATCAGCTTCGCGGTGCCGTCGGGTTCGATGATGATGTTCGCGGGCTTGATGTCGCGGTGGAGGATCCCAACGGCGTGGATGTGGGCGAGCGCCTCGAGCAGTTCCCGCGCCAGCTTGTCGCAGTCGACCCCCGCGCCCCGCGCCAGCCGCGAGTGCAGGTCCTCGCCGGGGACGAACTGCATCACCAGGTAGGGCCGCTCCCCCTCGTCGGAGAAGTCGTAGACGCCGACCAGGTTGGGATGCGTGAGGCCCGCCGCCGTCTGCGCCTCGCGCCGGAACCGCGCGACGAAGCCGGGGTCGGAGGCGATCGTGTCGGAGAGCACCTTCACCGCCACCTGCCGGTCGAGCACCTCGTCGTGCCCGAGCCAGACCGCGGCCATGCCGCCGCGGCCGAGCGTGCGCTCGAGCCGATAGCGGTCCTTCAGCAGCTCCCCGGTGCCGATTGCGCTTGCCACGGGTTTCCTCTACCCACTTGGCGGGAATACCTGCGCAATGGACATCATCCTTTACATCATCCTGCTGGCCCTGACGGGGCTGGTCGTCGGCGCCCTCGGCCGCCTGCTGCTGCCCGGCCGCGATCCGATGAGCATCGTGCAGACGATCCTCCTCGGCATCTCCGCCTCGCTGATCGCGGGCCTGATCGCCTACTACGTCTTCGACGAGGAGGAGGGTGCCGGGTTCTTCTTCTCGGTCATCTGCGCGGTAGCCCTCGTCTACATAGTGCGCAAGATGCGCGAGCGCAACACGGTCGCGCCGCGCCGCTAGTCAGCTAGTCAGTCAGAATCGGCAGCGTCGACCCGGCCGCGCAGACGCCAGGCGAGGAGACGCCGGGCGAGGCGTGCGATCAAACCCGGGCGCCACGGAGTTCCATCGGCTGGTTTCCCTGCCTGCTTCCAAGCCGAGCGGACCATTTTGCGCGCGGACTTCACCTCAGCCGGGTATCTCGGCGGCTCGAAGAGTACGAGGACAACATCGAGATGTGGCGCTCCACTGTGCTCTTTGCCCCGCACGCTGAAATGCTCGATCGCCACCTCCGCAAACATCCGGTACCAGTCGACAAGCTCGACCTCCCAGGGCCCGCTGCCGATCGCCGCCACTCCGAGCGAGTTGTACTTTTCCCTCGTCGCCAGCTCGAGCGCCGAAACCAGGGACCTGCGGACGGCCTCCGGGGTCGACTTGCCCTGTCTGTTCGTCGAGGCGACGTGGACGATTCCCTTCATGTGCCGAAGGCCTCCGGGCGAGGTCACCCACGCCTGGCCGAGCTTGAAGGGCCGTCCCTCCTGCGCCAGTCGCTCCACCCCCTCGCCAGCCGCCGCTTTGAGCGCCCGCGCCACCTGCGTCCACATCCGGCCGTCGACGTCGTCGTTGCTGACCACCGCCTCCACGTTCAGCTGGGCGATGTTGCCGTCGACCACCCAGAGGGCGCCGCGCCCCGGCGAGCGGTAGAGCAGCTTGGCCGGATCGTTTGCCTGCTCGGCCGACTTCTTCTTGCCCTTCTCCGAGGGCCGCCAGTTACGGAGGTCGGCCCGCTCGACGCCTTCCTCTCGGGCCGTCGTCCAGGGCTGCGGCAGTCCGCAGAACCGGCAGTGGTCCACTACCGGGGCGAGGATGTCCTTCCTGCAGCGGGCGCACCTCCGCACGAGGCGGGAACCGCAATCGGGGCAGTTCGAGGTCTCAAAGGTGCAGGCGGCGTGGAGGGCCGCCCGACCCCCCAGGCGGGTCTTGGCGAGCAGGTCCCGGCGTGCAAGTTCTTTGAAGCCGCAACCGCGGGGACAGACTTGGACCGGGGTGCGGTAGCCGCCGAGGTCGTAGCTCTTGCGCCTTCTGCCTCGTTCCCAGCGCCACCCTCGCACGATCCAGACCGGGCGCGGCCGCTTCCGGTAGAGCCGCTTCGCCTTTGGCTTCCACGAACCCTTCATTTGCCGGCGCTTTCCTCGCCACCCTCCTGGCCGGTGCCTTGCCCGATGCGCTCTTGGACGACTATTTCCTTGACCTCGGCGGCGAACTCCTCCCGCGTCAGGTTTCGCCGCTGGATGTGGCTGAAGATCGTCATCCGCCCCCGCGGCATCTGGTTGAGCTTTTCCCTCGTGTCGCGTTCTGCTCTATGGATGTGGCGTTTTTCTTCCGGCTCGTTTCGCTGAGGGACGTTGTCCGGGCGTTCGACGGACTCTCCTTCTTCTTCGAGTTTCTTCAGCACTTCCTCCGCTTCTTTCCGGAGGGTGAAGAGCCGGCAGTGGCAGATCAAGAGGCTCTGCTGCAGCGCCACCTCGTGCCGCTTCTCGCGATCCTCGCCGAAGTATTTCGAGATGTCCCCTTCCAGCCTTTCGAATGCTCTAATCGCCCTATCGTCACGGAGCTTGAAATAGCACTCGGCGAGAGCGAAGTGGACCTCCATGCTCGACTCGCCGGATTCTTCCTCGCCGATTTCCTCTTCGCCGGATTCCTCTTCGCCGGATTCCTCTTCGCTGACCTTCTCTTCGCAGATCTCCTGTGCTTGCACTAGGGCCCAGTACCGCAGCACGTCGGGTTTCTGCGCCAGGTCATTCCACTCCGGCGAGGTGAGGAGACCGCTGAATTTCTTGATCGGTGGGAGGCCGGCGACGATCGCGCCTGCCTCTTTGATCGCAGTCTCCGACAGCGGTTCATCGAGGTGGTCTTTGTCGTAGGCGATCCAGTCGAAGATGTCGGCACGGGTGCGGGCGACTTCGAGCTCGGTGTGGACCTTGGCCTCGTGGTCGTCGCTTCGCTCGACTTCCCCGGCCAGCTTTTCAAGATCGTCGAGCAGAGAATCGACCACCTCGAAACGCTCATTCGGCAGTCGGGTGTCGACCTTCTTCTTCTTGTCCCAGTACTTCGCCGTGGGATCGGGCTTGGCCAAGGCGAAGAAGCGCGTCTCTGCTTTGATCCGCTCGAGCTGAAAGTACTGCGGGCTGCCGTCGGGCAAGCCTTTCTCATCTCTCTCGAAGTTCTGTACCGCCTCCGTGTACATACCCACGGTGGTCCTCATGTAGCCGAGCCAGTACTCGACAAATCTCTGTAAGTCTCCGACCACGGCACCTTGGGCAGCGAGTTGCAGCGCCTGCATCGCCGCCTCGGTTTCGTCGAGCAGGAACTGATCTAGCGCTTTGACGAACTTCGCGTAGTCCTTGAGCTCGACACCCTGCAGGCCCATGTGCCCCTCCAGCGCTCGCACTTCCCTGCCGATCGCGTGCAGCTCCTCCCGCCGCACCGGATCTACGACAACCAACTCGAACTCATTCGAGTTGAAGACGTCCAGCATTAGCCGCTGAGCCCGCTCCTCGATCGCGTCTCTCTGCAGCTCGGTTTTCTCCTTGACGCTTTTCGTCGCCCGGTCGGTCGCTTCTTTGGCCAGCCCCAGGGTGTCGTTGACGAGCGAGAGCGTGGTCTGGCTCTGCTCTAGGAAGGACGCGTAGCTCTGCTCGCTGCGCCGCTGGGAGGAGACCTCACCCGTCACCGTCAGCTCGTGGAGCTGGCTGACCCGGCGTTGATCGCGGATGCTGAAGACGACGCCGAGCCCGCCGCCGAGTGCCAGGATCCCGATCAGGAACGAGACCGGCAGAAAGATGCGCTCGAAGTTGTCCTCGCTCTTGTCGAGATCCTCCCGGAGGTCTTTGATTTCTTCGCCCTGCCGTTGCTGGACTCCGGCTTCGCCCGTCGCCGCCTCCACGGGCGGAGGCGCGGCCGGGATCAGACCGCTAATCGCGAGGACCACTCCCACCAGCATCAGTCGTTTCAAGGACATTAGTTAAGCCGTCTCCATTAATTGAGGGAGCGGCACCCTAACGGGTTTGAGAACTCCGTGAGTATTCAGAAAGGATCTAGGCCGTTTACTTCAAAGCGAAAATACGGTCAGGCGAGGCCGGCGGCGGCAACCCGGCCGCCGCGAAGGCGACGCAGGGCCTCCTCGGAATCCTCATGGTGGACGGCGGGCGCCTGGCCCTCGGCGCCCGCGGTGCGGGTCATCGCCGCCAGCGCCGCCTCCTGACAGAGGCCCTTGATGTCGGCGGGCGAGAGGCCGTCGGTTTCGCGGGCGAGCGACTCCAGGTCCACCCCCACCGTCGGCATCCGCGCGGTCATCAGGCAGAGCAGCGCGTGGCGGCCGGCCTCGTCGGGGAGGCTGAGGACGATCGTGCGGGAGAGGCGGCCGCCGCGCAGCAGCGCCGGGTCGAGCTGGTCGGGCCGGTTGGTTGCGCCGACGACGAAGACGCCGCGTTGGCCGGAGACGCCGTCGATCTCGGAGAGCAGCTGGTTGACGTGGCTGTCGTGGGTCTCGACCTGGCCGCGTGAGCCGGCGATCGCGTCGATCTCGTCGATGAAGACGATCGAGGGGCGGTTGGCGCGGGCGCGCTCGAAGAGCCGGCGGATGTTGCGCTCCGACTCCCCCACCCATTTGCTGATCACGTCGGCGCCGGAGATCGGGTAGAAGCTGCAGTTCGCCTGGGCGGCGAGGACCTTGGCGACCGAGGTCTTGCCGGTGCCGGGCGGGCCGGCGAGGAGCAGCCCGGTCGGCGGCTCGACCCCGAACCTGACCGCGGCCTCGGGGTCCTCGATCACCGCCTGCAACTGCTGCAGCTGGGCCTTGATCGCCGAGTCGAGGATCAGCGAGTCCCAGGTCCAGTGCTCGATCAGCGGCCGGTCCTGGCCGCCGTAGCGCTCGATCGCGCGCAGCAGGTGGTCGGTGTCGAGCTCGAGCTCCTGACCCGTCTCGGTCGCCTCGCGGAAGACCTCCAAGGCGGCGGTGTCGACGACTTTCTCGATCGCCGCCGGGGTCATGCCCTCGGTACGGCGGACGAGGTCGGTGAGCTCGATGTTCGCCGCGGCGGGGCGGTCGGAGAGCTCGGCCCGGAAGATCGCCTCGCGGGCTTTCGCGTCGGGCAGGTCGATGCGGATCTGACGGTCAAAGCGGCCGGGGCGGATCACCGCCGGGTCAAGGTGCTCGACGTTGTTGGTCGCCGCCATCACCAGCAGCCGGCGCTCGTCGCGGTAGGCCTCCAGTGAGGTGAGCAGCTGGTTGACGGTCCGGCGGGCCTCCTGGTCGGGGCTGTTGTCGCGGCGCTGGGCGATCGAGTCGAACTCGTCGAAGAAGAGCAGGCAGGGCAGGTTCTGCGCCGCCGTCTGGAAGGCCTTGTCGATGTTCTGCGCCGACTGGCCCTGGATGCCGCCGATCAGGTCGCCGGTGGAGACGTGCATCAGGTTGAGCCCGTACTCGCCGGCGATCGCGCGGGCGAAGAAGGTCTTGCCGACGCCCGGCGGGCCGTGGAGGAGGATCCCGTTCCACTCGATCCCGTAGCGCTCCGCGTCGTCGGGGTGCTTGAGGACGAGGCCGACGGTGTTGCGGACCTCCTCCTTCAGCGAGTCCATGCCGCCGACGTCGCTGAAGTCACCGAGCTCGGAGGGCGGCTCGACGTTGAAGTTGCCGCTGCCGCCGCCCATCCCGCCCATGCTGCCGAAGAGTCCGCCGAGGCCACCGCCCATCCCGGTCCGGCGAGCAGGCTGCTGGGGCCGGCGGCGCGGCTCGGGGTTCGAGTCTTCGGCTTTGGCCTCGCCGTCGTCCTGCTGCCCGTCCACCGGGGGGTCTTCGTCGGGGTACTCGTCGCTGATGTCGACCCACTGGCCGGTCTCGGGGTCGTAGGCGAGCGAGCGCGAGCGCATCCCGGTGCCGGAGAAGATCTGCTCGAAGACGCTGCCGAAGGGCATCATCGAGAAGGGCGAGGCGCCGAGCGGTTCGCCGCCCTGCTCCCGGATCCGCTCTTCTTCCTACCGTCGCCGCTCCGCCGCTTCCCGCGCCCGCCGGTTCGAGCGGGCGACGCTGAAGGCAAGCAGCGCCAGGATCAGGCCGAGGACGATCAACGCGGAAACCACGGGCTTCCGCTACCCCGCTCCCGGCGGATTCACTCGTCCAGCCGACGGGTAGGAACCCCGCGATGGAGGTCATCGGCTACATCCTCGCCCTGGCCCTGAGCGGCCTCGTCATCGGCGCCCTCGCCCGCCTCCTCCTGCCCGGCCGCGACCCGATGAGCCTGCTGGAGACGATGCTCGCCGGCATCGCCGGCTCCCTCATCGCCGGCCTGATCGCCTACTACGTCTTCGACCGCGAGAAGGGCGCCGGCTTCCTCCTCTCGATCCTCTGCACCATCCTCATCGTCTACGCCGTCCGCAAGTTCCGCCAGCGCGCCGAGCCCACCCCCGCCCGAGGCGCCCCGATGACCTTCGGCAGCGGCAACGTCCACACCCAGGTCCACTTCTTCCCCGGCTGCCTCCTCTTCTCGATCGCCGCCTCGGTGATCCTGACGATCCTGCTGAACCTGATCGTGCGGGCGTTCTAGCTCGCGCAGCGCATTCAGGGCCGCACCGCCAGGACCGGCGTTAGGATCGAAGGCGATGAAGGCACGGTCAAGACG
>DASZDI010000316.1:0-8374 GCA_035942135.1 Solirubrobacterales bacterium
CGTCGTAGTAGGTCTGGGTGTTGCGCCCCAGGAACTCCTCGATGCTGGAGAACACGGGGGCGACGATTCGATCCCGCGCCAGCACGAGCGTTTGAAGGCATCGAGCCATCCGCCCGTTGCCGTCGCTGAAGGGGTGGATCATCACGAGGTTGAGATGGGCCATTGCCGCCTTGACCAGGACGTGCTGATCGTCTTCTTCGGCCAGCTGCTCCAACATCTCCGAGATCAGCCCGGGAACGGCCGCGGCGGGCGGCCCCTCGTACATGGTCTCGCCGGTCGCCGCGCGCCTGACGAAGATCGCCCCCGGCCGCCAGCGACCGGGGTTCTTGTCGAGATTGTGCTTGAGCATCATGAAGTGCAAGCCTTTGAGCAGGCCTTCGTCGATTGCCATCGTCTCGTCGTCGGCGATCTGGAGGACGTAGGTCATGGCGTCTCGATAACCGGTCAGCGCCTCCTCGGTCTCGTTGTCGGCCCCCACCGTCGGCTCGCCGTCCACGGCTGCCACCACGTCGTCCAGGGAGGCGTCGTATCCCTCGATGCTGTTGGAAGCCTGAACGGCCCTCGCAAAGCTCAGGCGCCGCAGGCTGCCGTTCCAACGACGAGGCTCGGCGACGCGATCGTGCAGCTGCCCGCGCAGCTGCTCGATGAGGCCGAGGACTTCCTGCTCGTCGCTACGAAGGGAGGGAACCTGATAAGCCATGATAGATAGCAATATATCATTGCGTCATCAGGCCTTAGGCGTGTCCCCGCAACCGGAGCTATGCAGGGAAAAAGGGAGTTGGAGACTCGATGTTCATTTCAATATGACATTGACACATCGCCGCCCTCAAGTCGCCTTAGCGATCAACAGCCGCAGGTCCGGCAACGTCCGAAACGACTTCACGTCAACGCTCCCGTAACCGCTCTCGCCCATCCAGCGGGAGACCTCGTCAGCCGTGTAGGTGTCAGCCCCCGAGGTGAGGTGGAAGAAGAGGCCGAGGATCGAGGCGAGGCTCGCCTGCTGCCCCTCGGGCCGGTCGTAGAGGTCGAGGACGCAGAGCGGCGCCCCCGGGCGCAGGACCGCGCGGATGCGCTGGAAGAGCGCCCGCGACTGCTCCGGCGAGAGGTGGTGGACGATGTTGAAGCAGAGGGCGCCGTCGTAGTGGCCGTCGTAGTCGACCTCGAACATGTCGCCGACGAGGTGGCGGACGCGGTCGCCCATGCCTGCCTCGGCGACGATCGCCTCCCCCACCCGGGCGCTGCCCGGCAGGTCGACGACGGTCGCCCGCAGGCCCTCGTGGCGGCGGCAGAGCGCCATCGAGAACTCGCCGTGCGCCCCGGCCACGTCCAGCACCGAGTGGGCACCGCGGGGCAGCGGGATCGCCTTCGCCACTTCGGCGGAGGAAAGGCGGGCCATCTGGTACTGGCCGCGGATGTAGGAGTGCCAGTAGGGGTCGTCGGGCTCTTTCTCGTGCAGCTCGACGTGCCTGCCCTCGCGGACCAGGTCTTCCAGCCCCGCGTACCAGTCCCAGTAGGTGTAGGTGTCGGCGAGGAAGTCGCCGAGGTAGGTCTCCGAGCGCGGGTCGAGCCAGGGGCGGCCGCTCTTGGTCATCTCGTAGCGCCCGTCGGGGTTCTGCCGGACGTGGCCGAGCGTCGCGATCACGTCGAGGACGCGGACCGTGCCGGTCTCCTTCAGGCCGAGGTGCTCGGCAAGCTCGGCGGGGTCGCGCGGCCCCTCGGCCAGCGCCCCGAGGATCCCGGTCCGCTGCGCCACCTGCAGCGAGCGGGCCACCGGCATCGAGTACATCGCCTCCCCGATCGGGGTCGGGACCTTGCCCAGCAGCAGCCCGATCCGCTCCACCAGACCGTCAGGTATGGCTCCGAGTCGCATCGAGCGCACCCTATCCGCGATCATCGACGGATGGGAGACGCGCCCACGAGCACGGAGGAGACGCCGACCTCGCGGCTGCTGCTGGCCTGCCCGGACCGGCCGGGGCTGATCGCCCGCGTCAGCGGCTTCCTCGCCGAGTCCGGTCTCAACATCGTCGACGTCGACCAGCACTCGACCGCCGAGGGCCGCTTCTTCATGCGAATGGTCTTCGACCGGGTCCCGGACGCCGAGCGCGACCGCCTCGAGCTGCGCTTCGCGAAGGAGATCGGCGAGCCGTTCGAGATGGACTACGAGTTCGCCGAGACGGCGCGGGCGAAGCGGGTGGCGATCATGGTCTCGCGCGAGGACCACTGCCTCTCCGACCTGCTCTGGCGGCGGCGCAACGGCGACCTCGGCGGCGAGGTGGTCGCCGTCATCTCCAACCACACCGACCACGCCGCCCAGGCGGAAGCCGAGGGCCTGCCGTTCCACCACGTGCCGGTCGAGCGAGGCGCCAAGGCGGAGGCCGAGCGCCGGATCCTCGAGTTGCTGGACGGGATCGACCTGCTGGTCCTCGCCCGCTACATGCAGATCCTCTCCGAGGACTTCCTGCGGGCGCTGCGGGCGCCGGCGATCAACATCCACCACAGCTTCCTGCCCGCCTTCGTCGGCGCCGACCCCTACCACCGCGCCTACGAGCGCGGCGTCAAGCTGATCGGTGCCACCGCCCACTACGTCACCGCCGAGCTCGACGCCGGCCCGATCATCGCCCAGGACGTAACCGCGGTCGACCACCGTGACGAGGTCGCCGAGATGATCCGGCGCGGCCGCGACGTCGAGCGCCTGGTCCTGGCCCGGGCGGTGATGGCCCACCTCGACGACCGCGTCCTCCTCGACGGCGAGCGCACGATCGTCTTCTAGAGACCTTTTCCAGTACCGAAGAAGCACCTCCTCGGGGGTTGGCCGCGCAGCCGGCCCTGCGTAGTCTGAGTGGTGATGGAGCAGGCCACCCTTCACCGCTCACGGCCCCGCGGCGCCCCCGGGCTGCCGCCCGGGCCGCGCGCCCCAGCCCTCGTCCAGGGGCTCCGCTACGTCCGCGACCCGCTCGGCTTCCTGACCGACTTCCAGGCGCGCTACGGCGACGTCTTCACGGTCCGCTTCCCCTTCTTCGGCCGCATCGTCTACGTCGCCGGCCCGGAGCTGGTAAAAGAGGTCTTCACCGGCTCCCCCGCCGTCTTCCACGCCGGCGAGGCCAACGCGACCCTGCTGGAGCCGGCGCTGGGGCCGAGCTCGATCCTCACCCTCGACGACGAGGCCCACCTGCGCCAGCGCAAGCTGCTGCTGCCGCCCTTCCACGGCGAGCGGGTGCGCCGCTACGGGGCGATGATCGAGGAGGTCACCCGTCGCGAGATGGAGACCTGGCCGGTCGGCGAGCCCTTCGCGCTGCGGCCCCACACCCAGCGGATCACCCTGACGGTGATCCTCCGCGCCGTCTTCGGGATCAGGGACGAGCTGCGGATCAACCGCGCCTCGGCGCTGATCGACCGCTTCGCCGACCGGGTGACGACGATCATCAGGTTCCCTGTCCTGCGCCGCGACCTCGGCCCCGGCAGCCCCTGGCGGCGCTTCCTCCGCGCCCGCTCCGACCTCGACGACTTCATCTTCGAGGAGATCGCGATGCGGCGGGCGGAAGGCGGCGAGGACCGCGACGACGTCCTCTCGATGCTGCTGCGCGCCCGCCACGACGACGGCTCGCCGATGTCGGACCCCGAACTGCGCGACGAGCTGATCACCGTCCTCGCCGCCGGGCACGAGACGACCGCCACCGCCCTCGCCTGGGCGATCGAGCGGCTGCTGCGCAATCCGGTGGCGCTGGGCCGCCTGCGCGAGTCGATCGCCGCCGGGCGCGGCGACTACCTGGAGGCGACGGTGCGGGAGACGCTGCGGGTGCGGCCGGTGATCATCGATGTCGCCCGCAAGCTGACCGCGCCGGCGACGGTCGCCGGCCACGAGCTGCCCGCCGGGAGCTTCGTGGCGCCGGCGATCGCGGCCCTGCACCGGCGCCCGGACCTCTACCCGCAGCCGGAGGAGTTCCGGCCCGAGCGCTTCCTCGGGGCCAAGGCCGAGAGCTACGCCTGGATCCCCTTCGGCGGCGGCATCCGCCGCTGCGTCGGCGCCGCCTTCGCCGAGTTCGAGATGCGGATCGTCCTCCGCGAATTCGTCAGCCGGGCAGCGCTGAAGGCGCCCGACCCGGCCCCGGAGAAGGTGCGGATCCGCCACATCACCCTGGCCCCGCAGCACGATGCGAGGGTCGTGCTCGAGCGCTCCCTCTCCCGCCCCGACGTCGACTTCACCGCCGCCGGCGCGGCCAGCAAGGTGGCGGTCTAGGCCGTCGCCGACCCCGCCTCGGCCTCGACCTGCGCCGCCTCCCACTCCGCGTAGAGCTCTTCGACCGCGACCTTGGCCTCGGCGTGGCGCTTGCTCGCCCGCGCGACCCGGCCGGGGCTCGACCAGGAGGCGGGGTCGGCGAGCTCGTCCTCGAGCGCGCGCAGCTCCGCCTCGGCCTTCTCGATCCGCTGCTCCAGCTTGGCCGCCTTGCGCGCCGCTTTCTGGGCCGGCTTGGTGGCGCTGTACTTCTTGCCGCCGCCGGGGTCGGGCTTCGCCGCCGCGGTCGTCTCCGCTTCGCGCTCGTCGCGCCGGCGCTGGTACTCCGCCCAGCCGCTGGGGTGGCTCTGCAGCCTGCCGTCCTCGCAGACGAGGGTGCGGCCGCCGACCGCCTCCAGCAGCGCCCGGTCGTGGGAGACGAGCAGCACCGCCCCCTCGAACTCGGTCAGCGCGTCCTCGAGCGCCTCGCGGCTCTCGATGTCGAGGTGGTTGGTCGGCTCGTCGAGGACGAGGACGTTGGCGCCGGAGGCGACCAGGATCGCCAGCGAGAGCCGCCGCTGCTCGCCGCCGGAGATGTCGGAGAGCTGCTTCTGGACGTCGGCGCCGGAGAAGAGGAAGCCGCCGAGCAGCGCCCGCGCCTGGTTCTCGCTGAGGCCCGTCTCGCGCTTCGCCGCGTCCAGCACCGTGCCGCTGCCGGCGGCGGTCTCGGCGTGCTGGGAGAGGTAGCCGAGCTTGACGTTGTGCCCGGTGCGGATGCTTCCGGAGGCGGGCTCGCGTTTGCCGGCCAGGGTCTCGATCAGGGTCGTCTTGCCGGCTCCGTTGGGGCCGACGAGGACGACGTGCTCGTCGCGCTCGATTTCGAGGTTGGCCTTGGCGAGCAGCGTCCGGCCCGGCACCTCGAGCGTCCCGTTGACCATTTTCAGGACCACCCGGCCCGGCCGCTCCGGCGGCTTGAAGGAGAAGCGCAGCTGACGTTTGTCGCGCTTTTCGGCGACCGGGCCCTCGCGCTTCGCCTTATCGATCTTTTTCACCCGCGACTGCGCCTGGCGCGCCTTCGTCGCCTTGTAGCGGAAGCGCTCGACGAAGCGCTCCATCCGCGCGATCTCCGCCTGCTGGCGCTCGATCGCCTTGCCGAGGGCGATCTGACGCGCCGCCTGTTCCTGGCGCCAGGCGTGCCAAGGGCCGGCGAAGAAGCGGGCGCGCTGCGCCTCCAGCTCCAGCACCGAGGTCCCGACCGCCTCCAGGAACCAGCGGTCGTGGGCGACCAGGACGACGGCCGCGTCGAGCTCGACGAGGTAGCCCTCCAGCCACTCCAGGCTGGGGATGTCGAGGTGGTTCGTCGGCTCGTCGAGGAGCAGCAGGTCGGGGCGGGTGGCGAGGGCGCGGGCCAGCGAGGCGCGGGTCAGCTCGCCGCCGGAGAAGGTCGAGAGCCGCCGCTCGGCGTGCTCGGCGTCGAAGCCGAGGCCGCGGAGGACCATCAGCACGTCGTCGCGCCAGCGGTAGCCGCCGCCGGCTTCGAGCCGCTGCTGCGCGGCGGCGTAGGCCTGCATCGTCTCCTCGCTCGCCTCGCCGCCCATCTCCTCCTCCAGCCGCTCCAGCTCCGCCTCGGTCTCGAGCATGTCGCTGCGGCCGGAGAAGACGTACTCGCCCAGCGTCGCCTGCGAGTCCCGCGGCGGCCGCTGGTCGTGCAGGGCGACCCGCGCGCCCCGGTGGATGGTCAGCGACCCCGAGTCCGGCGTCAGCTCGCCGGAGAGCACGCGCAGCAGCGTCGACTTGCCGGCGCCGTTGCGCCCGGAGAGCGTCATCCGCTCGCGCGGCTCGAGCTTGAAGGAGACGTCCTCGAAGAGCAGCTTGCCGCCGACGTAGACGTCGAGCGAGGTTGCGGTCGCGATTGCCATGGCAGAAAGCACGGTAATGGCCCCGGGTCCGCCGGACCTTTGAACCGCTATCCGGCTCAAAGGTCCGGCGGACTAGCCGTGCTTGGCGGCGATCTGCTCGACCGTGCCCATCGTGCGGATCGTCCCCGGCCCCAGGACGGCGTCGAGCGCCCTCAGGTCGAGGTCCGATTCGCTGATGCCGCCGGCGGGGAGCCAGTAGAGCTCCCGCCCCTCGATCGCCAGCAGGTCCTCCTCGGTAGCGAGCGCGAGCGCCTTCTTCCTCGCCGCGGCGGTCGGCTTCTTCGCCAGGAACGAGACCTGGAGCTTGCCCTTCGACCGCTCGACCGCCGCGGGGTCGAGCGGCTCCTGCGCCGCGATCGCCGCCACCTCCTCGATGCCGCGCAGGAACACCCGCACCTCGTAGCCGAGCCGCTCCCCCAGCCCCGCTTCGATCCGCTGCGTCAGCTTGCCCTCCGCCTCACGCTTCGGGGCGGAGAAGATCACGTTGCCGCTGGCGCGGAAGGTCGCCACCTCCTCGAGCCCCATCTCCTCGAAGTGCCGCCGCAGCTCCTCGTTCTTGATCCGACGGCCGCCGAGGTTGATCCCACGCAGGAAGACGACGTAGCGCTGCATGATTTGACCCTAACCTCGAAATCCGTCCGGTGGCCCCGGCACCATCAAACCCATGTGGCAAGTGCTTGTCGTCTGCTCGGATTGCGCCGAAGAGAGCGAGGTCATCGTCGAGGACCTCGACGACCTCGACCGGGAGGTCTGCGCCTGCGGCTACAGCCACGTCGTGCTCTCCGTCTCCTCCTTCGAGCCGGTCTACGCGGAGCAGGGGCAGCTTCTCCAGCTGCCGCGCCCGCGCAAGCTGCGACAAGCGGCTTAGCTGTCCCGCGGCGCTAGCCTCGCCGCATGGACGACGTGCTGCCGGACGTTCTGGTCCCCGGCCTCGCCGCGGTCTTCTGCGGCAACGCCGCCGGGAAGGTCTCGGCCCGCAAGCGCGCCTACTACGCCGGCCCCGGCAACTGCTTCTGGCCGGTCCTGCACGAGGTCGGGCTGACGCCGGTCCGCCTCGAGCCGACCGAGTTCCGCCGCCTCCCCGAGTTCGGCCTCGGCCTCACCGACGCCTGCAAGACCCGCTTCGGCTCCGACGCCGAAGTCGGCACCACCGCTCACGACGCCTCACGGGTGGAGCGCTCCGTGGCCCGCGTCGCCCCCGACCACCTGGCCTTCGTCGGCAAGCGGGCGGCCCAGACCGTCCTCGGCCACCCGGTCGACTACGGCCCCCAGCTCGACCGCTTCGCCGGAGCGCGGACCTGGGTCCTCCCCTCCACCTCTGGCCTCGCCCGCCGCTTCTGGACCGTCGAGCCCTGGCAGCAGCTCGCCGAGGCGGTCGCCCTCAGCCGAGCGGGTTCTTCCGCAGCCGCCGCTCGAAGTCCTCGGCGACCTCAGCGAGCTCGGCCAGTGTCACCTCGAGCGCCGCGGCGATCCTCCTGACGGTCGCCCAAGAGGGGTTTTCCGTCCCTTTCTCCAGCCGCGAGACCTGGCTCGGATTCATCTCCATCTTCCGCGCCAACGCCCGCTGGGTCAGGTCCGCCTCCGTCCGCACCTTCTTGATGGCTCGGGCAAGGCCGATCTGCGGATCCTTGCTCCGAGGCACCTGCCGCAGGAAATGCGCCCGGCACCTCAATATCCATAGAGGTCGATGAATCAGCCGACGATGTCGACCTCTCGTCCTGCGTAGCGCTGCTCAACGCGCTGAAGGTGCTGGGGCATCAGCGCTGCTGATCTGCCAGCGCGCCCCCGGGCCGAACTCCAGTGCCGCTCCCCCGGGGGTGATGATCTCCCAGTAGGGAGGATCGTCGTCCGTCTCCCGGTCCGCGGGCTTGACAGCGAGAACAGAGCCGTCCGAGAGTTTGCAGCGGAGGTCGCCGGCCCCCTCGTCGACTTCCGCCTCTTCGATGGTCCTGCCGATGAGATCGGCAGGGTCGGACGGGGACCAGTCCGCATCCTGGGTAGCCAGGTGCCAAAGATCGCCGTCGCCGTCGCGGATCTCGACGTGAAGAACGTCCGGGAAGCCCAATCGAGCATCGGTGATCTCGCCGCGCATAGAGCGCAACAGATTGGAGAGAGAGGCTTCTGGGGCAACGACGATCGCCATCAGCGTTGTTTCCATTGTCTCAGCCAGGCGAGCAGCTCGCCATAGCTTTTGTCCTTCCGCCCACCCACCGACTCCTTCTCCGCGTGCAGTGCCTCACTC
>DASZDI010000317.1:0-4237 GCA_035942135.1 Solirubrobacterales bacterium
TCCCCGGCCAGCTCGGCGAAGTCGCCTGGTCTCCCGACGGCCGCCGCTTGCTGGTCGCCTGGCCCGACGCCGACCAGTGGCTGTTCCTCCCCGTCGGCCGCGGCGAGGGACGCTCCGTGACCGAGATCTCGACCGCCTTCGCCCCCGGCCGCCGAGCCGCGGAGTTCCCCCGCGTCGAGGGCTGGTGCTGCCTCCGCTGACGCCGATCCCGCGTCAGCCGTCGGACACCGACGCTCAGCGCGGGCTCGCGGTCTCCGGCTCGCGCAGTTGCGCCGCCGGGGTGAAGAAGTTGCGGTAGGCGAGGGCGGTGGCGACGAGGGCGGAGATCGCGACGCTGCCGAGGAGGGCGTAGAGGAGGATCAGCTGCAGGCGGACGGCGTCGGTGGGCTCGGCGCCGGCGAGGAGCATCCCGACCATGGTGCCGGGGAAGAAGATCAGGCCGGTGGTCTTGATCGAGTCGACGAGGGCGATCATCCCCGACCGCAGGGCGCGGCGGACGGTCGGGGCGGCGGCTTCGCGGGTGGTGGCGCCGAGCGCCAGGGTCGCCTCGATCCGCGGCCGCGCCTCCTGCATCTCGTCGCCGAGGCGGTCGAGGGCGACGGCTGCGGCGGTCATCGCGTTGCCGATCACCATGCCGCCGACCGGGACCAGGTAGCGGGGGGTCGGGTCGAAGATCCCGAGCGCGACGACGAGGCCGATCGTGCCGGCGCCGGCGAGGGCGAGGGCGATCAGCAGCGGGCCGAAGGAGCGCGGCACCTTGGCGGCGCGGTGGCGGGCGGTGATCGCGCCGAAGAGGACCATCACCGCCAGCAGCAGCAGGACCAGCCAGATCGTGTCGGCGTCGAAGATCAGCTTGATCGCGTAGCCGACCAGGGTCAGCTGGACGAAGGAGCGGGCGGTGGCGACGGCGATGTCGCGCTCGAGGTCGGCGCGCTGCCAGAAGGAGATCGCCGCCGCCAGCGCGACCAGCACCAGCGAGGCGGCCACCTGCCAGAGCTCGACCTGGATCGAGTTGCTCACGCGAGCGCCTCCGCGACCGGGCCGCAGCCGACCACCCGTCCCGCCTCCAGACGCAGCACCCAGTCCCCGAGCCGGCGCGCCTGCTCGGGGTCGTGGCTGACCAGGACGATCGAGATCTCCAGCTCGCGCCGCAGCTGCGCCAGCGCCGCCTCGACCTTGTCGCGGGCGGCGTGGTCGAGGGCCGAGGTCGGCTCGTCGAGGAGGAGGACCGAGGGGCGCTGGGCGAGCGCCCGTCCCAGCATCGCCCGCTGCTGCTCGCCGACCGAGAGCTTGGCGACCTCCCGCTCGGCGAAGGAGGGATCGAGCCCGGCGAGAGCCAGCGCCCGTGCCGCATCGAGCGGCTCGTCCGCGAGGTCGGCGGCGTAGCGGAGGTTCGACTCGACGGTGCCGGGGAGCAGGGCCGGCAGCTGCGGGACCAGGGCGACCTCGCGCCGCAGCGCCAGCGGCTCGCAGGAGCGGAGCGGGCGGCCGCGGTAGGCGATCTCGCCGCGGTCGGGGTCGGCGAGCCGGTTCAGCAGCCGCAGCAGCGTCGACTTGCCGGCCCCGGACGGTCCGACGATCGCCGTCGCCCCATCGGGGATCCCGGCGCTGACCGACTCGAGGACGGCGCGCCCGTCGCGGTCAAGCCCCACCTCTCGCAGCTCGAAGAGCACCGCCGCATGATCCCCGATTGCGTGGTTCCTTTTGCACGACATAGGTGCCGAAGGAACCACGAGTCGGGGGCCGGCGCAAGATGCCTCCCGCTGTGGCCGCCTCTGTTGAGCGAGGGCGTTTGCCTGAAAGAATCCGGGTAGGAGATTTGAGCGATGGCTAGAGCAATTTGGAGTGGCACCATCAGCTTCGGGCTACTGAACGTGCCCGTGCGCATGTACAGCGCCGTGGCGCGCCGCAACATCGCCCTGCGCGAGATCCGCGAATCCGACAGCGCCCGGATCAAACACCGCCGCGTCGCCGAAGGGACCGACGAAGAGGTCCCCTACGAGAACATCGTCAAAGCGTACGAGCTCTCCCCCGGCCAGTACGTGCCGCTGAGCAAAGACGAGATGGCGGCGCTGGCGCCGGAGAAGACCCGCGCGATCGATGTCCAGGACTTCGTCGACATCGAGGAAATCGACCCGATGTACTTCGACAGCCCCTACTACCTCGGCCCCGCCGACGGCGCCGAGAAGGCCTACTCGCTGCTCGCAAGCGCGATGGAAAGCTCGGGCAAAGCCGCGATCTCCCGCTTCGTCTTCCGCAACAAAGAGCATCTCTCGGCGATCCGCGCCTCCGATGGGGTGCTGACGCTGACCACGATGCGCTTCCACGACGAGGTCGTGCCGCCGTCGGAACTCGACGACGCCCTGCCGGACAAGAAGCCGAAAGTCGCCAAGCGCGAGCGCGAGATGGCCGAGCAGCTGATCGACTCGCTCAGCACCGAATTCGACCCCGACTCCTACCGCGACGAGTATCGCGAGCAGCTGCTGGCGCTGATCGAACAGAAGGCGGAAGGCAAGGAGATCGTCGCGCCCGAAACCGAGGCGCCGAAGGCGACCAAGGCCCCCGACCTGATGGCGGCGCTGGAGGAAAGCATCGCCGCGGTAAAAGACAAAGGCGGCAGCAAACCGGCAAAAGCCAAACCTGCCAAGAAGAGCAAAGGCAAAGCGAAAGCCAAAAGCTCTTCCCGCTCCAAAGCCAAAGCCTCGAAGTAGAGGCGTAGCGCCGTGGGCGAGACCCGGCAGGTCGAGGTCGAAGGCAAGGAGCTCCGGCTCAGCAACCTCGACAAGGTGCTCTACCCGAAGACCGGGTTCACCAAGGGCGAGATGGTCGACTACTACGCCAAGGTGGCGCCGGCGATCGTCCCCCATCTGAGCGGCCGCGCAGTGACGCTGCGCCGCTTCCCGGAAGGGGTCGAGGACCTCGATGCCGCCTTCTTCGAGAAGCGCTGCCCCAAGCACCGGCCGAAATGGGTGAAGACCGCGAAGGTCGAGGCGGGGCCGCGGGCGGGCACGATCGAGTTCTGCGTCTGCGACAGCCTGCCCACCCTGATCTGGATGGCGCAACTGGCGGCGATCGAGCTGCACCCCTCGCTCTCGAAGAGCAGGGCGCCGAAACGGCCGACGGCCCTCGTCTTCGACCTCGACCCCGGACCGCCGGCGGACGTCGTCGACTGCTCGCGGGTGGCGCTGCGCCTGCGCGAGCTGCTCACCCAGCTCGGCCTCGAGTGCTTCGTCAAGACCTCCGGCTCGAAGGGCATGCAGCTCTACGTGCCGCTCAACACCAAGACCTCCTACGAGCAGACGCGCCCCTTCGGCCAAGCACTCGCCCAGATCGTCGCCAACCAGTCGCCCGAGGACGTCCTGGCGAAAATGGGCAAAAAGACCGACCGCAGCGGCAAGGTCCTGATCGACTGGTACCAGAACAACGAACGCAAAACCACGATCTGCGTCTACTCCCTCCGCGCCCGCGAACACCCCACCTGTTCGACCCCCGTCACCTGGGAGGAGGTCGAAGCGGTAGCCGAGTCAGGCGACGGCAGCAGCCTCGTCTTCGAGACCCATCAGGTGCTGGAGCGGATCGAGCAGCACGGCGACCTTTTCGCGCCGGTGCTGGAGCTGGAGCAGAAGCTTCCCCAGCTATAGCTGAGAGTCCTTTTAGCCTGCCTTGAGATCGCGGGCAATCTCGTCTAGCTCAGCCTCACTCACTACCTCCTTAAGGCGCCCCAAGCGGCTGATGGTTTCGCCGAGGCCCGTAGCCCTGAGTCGAGTCGTAGAGGCCGTCGTAATCTGGCCGCCATTCATCACGTTTGACGGGTTCGCAACCGCCCCTCCCGGCTGACCGATCCCAATCAGCTCTAGACCCCTCCCCGCCTCTGAGAGCTCCACGCCCAATGCGGGGCTTATACGTGCCTCTCCCTCTGCCCCGGCAACCCCGATCAGCTCTCGCTCCTCTTGCCTCTCTGGGACTTCGAAATATCGAAGTGCCACAAGCTGCCGCCACGAAGCGTCCCGAACCCGTCGAACGTAAAGAAGGGCATCGCTCACAGACACAGTGGGGTCAAAGGCAACAGAGGCATAGATATTGGCGATGACCGCGCACTTCTTTTCTTCGATGCTCCTAGCCGCCGCATCCACAACGGTCTCGAAAATCGTCCGGGCCCCCTCGCTGTCAGCATCGGCAATCTCCGGCCTGACCACATCACCTTCTTCTTGCCGCCTTTGCACCTCCCCTTTGACAT
>DASZDI010000318.1:0-5045 GCA_035942135.1 Solirubrobacterales bacterium
GCGCGGAAGATCTCGTCGAGCTGGACCGACTGGGCGATGTTGGCGTAGGGCAGGGTGCCGCCGTCGGCGAGCTCCGGCCCCTCCCTCGAGCCCGGCGTCAGTTCGATGTAGGTCTCGCCGAGGAGGGTTTTGGTGCGGAGGATCGCCCGGGTCGACTCGGGCAGCGGCGCGTACTGGGCGTCGATGGCGACGGTGGCGAGCGCCTGGTCGCGGTTGGGCCCGAGATCGATCCTCTGGACTTTGCCGACGTTGACGCCGGAGATGCGGACATCGGACTGTTCGGCCAGCTGCGTCGCCTCGTCGAACGGGACCTTGACCTCGTAGGTCTTCGCCCGGAACGGGGTCGGGCCGCCGAAGGTGACCCAGAGGAAGAGCAGGATCCCGAAGCAGGACAGCGCGAAGCCGGTGATGACCAGAAGCTGCGTGGTGCTGGGGGCGCGCTTGCTCATAGGGTGGCGTTAGGGCCGCAGATTCTTGCGGCTTCTACTCCTTTGCCTTGGAAAGGAGGTAGTTGTTTAGGCCGTGGAACACCCGTGACTTCCAACAAGGTCTGCAGGAAGGGGCTGGTGAGAGCAAACTGGTACGCGATACTCGCGGCGTTGCAGCTGACCATCACCAGCCCGCGCTGAACAGGCCCATGAGCGTCTTGCAGGTTGTAGCTCGCGTTGTAGTTGTGGTTCAGCCAGGGCAGGTAGAAGAGGTAGCTCTGCCGCGAGTCTTTCGGCTTGTAGGAGAGCTCGTTGAGGAACGAGTTGAAGCCGCGCAGCGAGTTGCCGAAGCTGCGGACCGTCTTTTCGAAGGGCTTCGCCGCTTCGGCACCGTGGGTCAGGACGGGCCTGATTTCCCGCGTGAAGGGCCTGATCTGGTCTCGGATCGGGCCGGTGGTTTCGCTGAAGAGGCGTTTGGTGGCCTGGAAGGCGGGCGTCAACGCCTGCGCCTGCGGGATCAGCTTGATCAGAGTCGGGTAGGCGGCCTGCGAGAAGCGGTTGGAGCTGGCGAGCCCGGCCTGTGCGGCTTGCAGCGCCGAGGGGAATTCCCGGAAGGCGGCCTGGACCGATTCCTGCTGGTTCGCGAAGTTGCCGAGAGCGGAGCGGGACTCGGTGACGAAGCGCTTGACCGCGGCGTCGTGGCGACCGAGTTCCTCGGTGACGAGGCCGAAGTTGTGGATCACCCGGGCGAGCTCCTGGCGCCGGGTCGCGATCGCTTTGTTGAGCTTCGCCGTGTAGTGGACGAAGGGCTGGAAGCGCCGGAAGGCGTTGGAGAGCTGCCTGCCGCGGCCGCCGATCCCCTGGGCGCCGCCGGCGACCAGGAGCTGGATGTACTGGCGGGTGTCGGCGTCGAGGGTGGCGAGGAAGGCGTCGAGGTTGGTGTTGGGGTTGGTCTGCGCGAGGGTGAAGTGGGCGCCGTCCTCGATCGTCTTCCTGCCGCTGCCGGGATCGATCTCGACGGTCATGTCGTTGAGGTTGGTTTTCGGCCGCAGCTGGAACTGGGCATCGGGGTGGATCAGCTGCATGTATTCGGGGACGATGTCCATGCCGACGACGGCGTGGCCGTCTTCGAGGTCGACCGAGGTGACCTTGCCGATCTGGATGCCGGCGACGACGACCTGCTGCCCCTGCCCGGGGGTGACCGCCTGCGCGGTAGAGAACTCGGCGGAGATGTGGTCGAACTCTTCGCCTACCACGGGCAGCCATGCCGGCAGCGAGGCCTTCTGCTGGGTGAAGATGCCGAGCATCATCGCGATCCCGGCGATCGCCAGGACGATGATCGCGATCGTGTCCTTGCGATGGCCGCGCACCTGCCGCGTCAGCCAGGCGCGGAAGTGGGTCCAACGGTTGGTCTTGGAAGTGGGCGCGTTCACGGGCTCACCGGCGTGAGGGTGGAGGGGGCGACCTGGCTGAGAGGACCGTTGACGTCCGGGGGGCTGTTCGTGTAGCAGCGCACGTCGGGCTTCAGCGGCGGCTTGCCTGCGAGCTGAGGCTGGATTCCCTGCGGAGGAGCAATCGTGTTCGCGTAGTGAGTTACCTCGCTGGGCAGAACATCCGGGTCGGGGTTCCGTTCTTGCACCAGCTGCGACCCGCCGCCGCCCTGCAGGCGGAAGTAAGGCCCGTTGCCGTCGAAGTTCTGCGCCTGGCCGGCGAAGTTGACGAGGTTGTAGAGGAACTCCCGGTAGTTGGGGCCGCCGGTGCTGAACTGGTCTTCGATCGTCTGGTTCATGGTCGGGACCATGACTTTCGTCGTGCAGACGCTGAGCTGGTTGAGCTGCGGCAGCGTCGTCGCCTTACCGGCCTGGGCGGCACCGGCCAGGGCCGGAGTCGATTCCCGCAGGAGCTTGACGGTCCCGCCCGCCTCCCGGGCGGAGAGCAGCGGGCGGACCTGGGCGAGGAACGGTTTCGAGGCGCTGATCAGGCTCGGCAGCTCGGCCACCGCCGGCTCCAGCTCGATCGCGTAGGTGCGCAGCGGCGGCAGCGTCCGGTTGAGGCTGATCAGCGAGGCCTGGGTGACGCGGAGGGTCGGCGCCAGCAGGTGGATCGTCGACTGGAGGTTGGCCGACTGGCTCGCCAGCGCCCCGGTGAAGACGTTGAAGTTCTCGATCAGGCCTTGGAGGTCCCGCTGGCGGTCGGCGAAGGCGCCGAAGGCGCGGCCCGCCCCCGAGACCAGGCGGGAGAGGTCGCGTTGTTCGGTTCCGAGCAGCGCGTCGGTGACCTGGGCGCTGTATTTGCCCGCTTCGCCGCCGTACCGGAAGGCCCCGTTCAGCGCTTCGGCGCCGGTCTTGCCTTTCACCTCCGGCAACTGGGTCTCGTCTTCCTCGGCGGTCGGCTCATGGGTGAGGGCGGTGCCGTAGCTCTCGAGCAGCCTGCTGAGGTCGGCGCGGACGGGGGACTGCAGAGCGGTGAGGATTTCGTCGAGCTGGACCGCGGTGGAGGTGCGGGTGACCGGGATCGTCTCGCCGTTGTCCATCTCCGGCGCGCTGGGGCTGCCGGGGTCCAGTTCGATGAAGAAGTTGCCCTCGAGGAAGATCCGCGGGCGGATCGCGGCGAAGGCGTCCTCGTGGATCGGCCGGCCGGAGGAGGCGACGGTGAAGGTGACCTTGGTGTTGTCGCCGTCGCGCTCGGTGCCGATGACTTTGCCGACGTCGACCCCCGCGATCCGGATCGGCGAGTTGAGGGAGATGTTGGCCGAGTTGGAGAAGGTCGCGTTGATTTCGTACCCGTAGCTGGTGAAGGGGACGTGTTTGGTGAAGGCCAGGTAGGGGCCGATCGTGAAGATGAGGATGAAGATGATCGCGATCGTGACGTTGCTCGGACGCCAGCGGAACCGACCGCCCTTGGCGGCGGCCGCGCGAGTGTCACGCTCGGGAAGGCGGCTCATTTTTTGACCTGACCTTCCGTGCCGGTTCCGTACAGTTCGGGAGAGTTACCGATGACGGTCCGCCCGACGGCGTATTTCTCATTTCCTGCTTCACATACTTCGCCTTGGCCGGGAGACGCCGTCTTCGGATAAGGGTTGAAATGGAGGTGGTTTTCCGGAGAGCCGCCGCTGGCGGGAGCCGAAGACGGGCCGCTCTCCGCATTGGGGCCGACGGGCGGAGCGAAGGAGATGAAGTTCAGCCAACGGGTATCGGAACCCCCGCCGCTCGTAGAGAGAACAAGATTTCTGAACGCGAGCGTCCAGTAGTTGCAGACGGTCTGGCTCGGCGCGATGAACGACAGTGAGGGCCTCAGCAACCTGTTGGTGTCGGTCAGCAGCTCGAGGCCGTTGAAGACGCCCGGCGCTTCCTGGAAATCGACCAGGGCCTGGGCGGTCGGCTCCAGCTGGTTGTTGAGGACCGGCGAGGCGTTCAGCACCGGGATGCCGGCGTGCAGCGAGTCGGCGATTACCGGCGAAGTCTCCGCCAGGGCCCTCACGCCCGGGCGCAGCGCGGTGAAAAAGCGGGCCGAGTTGTTCAGGAAGGGCCGGACCGCGGGCAGGGCGGCGTTGACCTCGTCGAGGGTCTCCGGGCTTTTTTCGATCGTTTCCTGGATGTAGGGGCGGGAGACGCGGGCGAAGGCGGCGAAGGTGCGGTCGAGGGCGACGAACATCGTCGCCTGCGTCTCGGCGACCGGCGCGACCGTGGCCGCGAGGTCCTCGAGCGCGCGCCAGAAGCCGGCGAAGTCGGTGCTCGGTTCGACGATCTTGCGCAGGATCGGCTGGCCGCTGACGACGGTGCGGCGGAGGGCGCCGATCGCTTCGTTCAGCTGCGGGCCTCTTCCGGCCAGCGCGTTTCCGAAGCCGGCGAGGTTCTGGCGGATCGCGCTGCGCGTCTGTTCGTCGAACATGTCGAAGAACTCGTCGATGTCGACCGGTTCCGGCTTGGCGGCGGCGACCGGAATGGTTTCGCCCGCCTCGAACCCCTTCGAGGACTCCCCGGGGGTGATCTGCAGGAACTTGAGGCCGAGGGCCGATTTGGGCCGGACCACGATGGTCGAATCGACCGGGAGCGGTTCGGCGGCCTTGTCGAGGCGGAGCGAGAGCTCGGCGGCGACCTCGCCGTTCTCGAGCTGGACCGGGACGACCGACCTGACGATCCCGACGCGGACGCCGCCGATCCGCACCTCGTTGCCTTTGACGAGGGCGTCGGCGTTGGGGACGCGCGCCTTGAGATTGTAGGTGGAGACGAAAGGCAGCCCGTTGTTGGCGTTGTAGGCGAGGAAGACCGCGACGATGATGACCAGCACCGTCACCGCCCCGACCAGGATCGGGTTGCTCGCCACGCCGCTGATTCCGCCGCGGTTCCTCATGGGCCGCGGAGGTATTCGAGGAGGGGCTCGGTGCCCTCCGTGGTCTTCGAGGACTCGGCGATGCCGGCTTCGCTTTCCGAGGATTCGGCGATCCCGGCTTCCCCTTCGGCGGAGTCGGCCTGCCCGACGCCGAAGCCTTCTTCGGCCGCGGTCCCGCCGGTTTTTTCAGCGAGTTTCATCTGGATCAGGCTCAGCAGCGCCGCAGTGCTCGTTTCCGCGGGCGTTGATGCACTGGGGCCACTGAACATCGCAGCACAGCCAGAT
>DASZDI010000319.1:0-2601 GCA_035942135.1 Solirubrobacterales bacterium
GTGCAGGAAGCCCCCGGCTTTCGCCCGCTGGTACTGCCGCCCGGCCTCCTCCTCGAAGCGACGGATCAGCGCCATCCGCGCGAGCAGCTCGTAACAGGTGGCGGCGTCGGGCAGATCAGCCATCGAGGTCACATTAGATGACTACCCAGCGCGGCCCCGCCGTGTCGCTTTAGTCCCGCACGGGTGGGAGCTTTAGTCCCGCACGGGTGGGAAGAAAGCGACACTCCGGGGTCAGCCGCGGCCTGCGGCCGCCTCGACCGCTTCCTCGAGGCGGTCGTCGCCCCAGAAGACCTCGCCGCCGACGACGACGCTCGGCACGCCTTCGACGCCGAGGTCGCCGGCGCGGTCCGTCGCCTCCCGCAGCGCGCTCTTGACGATGTCGGTTTCGACCGCTTTCAGCAGCGCCCGCGGGTGCAGCTCGCAGGCGGCCCCGGCGATCATCACGTTGTCGGGATCGGTGAGGTCGCGACCGCCGGCGAAGGCCTGGCGGAAGGCGGCGAGGGAGAAGGAGACGGTGCGCCCGGTCTGCTTGGCGAAGGTCGCCACCCGCATCGCCACCCGCATCGCCACCAGCGTGTTGCCGGGCCACGGCTCCGGCCAGGCGATCGGCGGCAACCCGTACTCCGCGGCCCGCCGCTCGACCTCCGCCATCCCCTCGGCGCGCGCCGGCGTCTCCGCCCAGGAGCCGCGGCCGAAGCGATGGAACAGCCCCCCGAGCAGGATCGGCTGCCACTCCGGCTGCTCCAGCCCCGCCTCGGTGAACAGCCCGCTGATCCGCTCCGCCGAGAGGTAGGCATACGGGGAGCCGAGGTCGTAGTAGAAGGTGGCGCTAGGCATCTGAGCGTCCGAAAATCAAGCAGATCGGGGGACGCAGGGAAGTGAGGGGAGGGGAGCGCACTTCTGTGCGTGACCCGAGCCGAACGACCGAGGACCCCGAGATGCGCCGATTTGCAGGAGCCTCAGGCGTGGATTGCCCAGCCGTCGACGGCGCGGGCCGCGTCGAGCACGGCCTCCGAGACGGTCGGGTGGGGATGCACGATCCGGGACAGCTCCTGGTAGCCGCCCTCCAAGGCCATCGTCGCCACCAGCTCAGCGATCATGTCGCAGGCGCGGTTGCCGACGACGTGGGCGCCGAGGACCTCGCCGTACTTGGCGTCGACGACGAGCTTGACGAGGCCGTCTTTGTCCTCGTAGACGACGCCCGCTCCCTCGCCGGCGATTTTCTGCTTGCCGACCTTGACCTCGTGGCCCGCCTCTTTCGCCTGCGCCTCGGTGAGGCCGACGCTGGCGACCTGGGGCTGGCAGAAGGTGGCGCCGACCATCAGGTCCTGGTCGACCGGGTGGGTCTCGACGCCGGCCGCCGCCTCGACCGCGACGACCCCCTCCTCGGAGGCCTTGTGCGCGAGCGCCTTCTGGTTGACGAGGTCGCCGATCGCGAAGACCTTCTGGTTGGTCGTGCGCTGGTACTCGTCGACCTTGATTTTCCGCCCGTTCTCCTCCAGCTCGACCCCGGCCTCCTCGAGCCCGAGGCCCTCGGTGTCGGGAGCACGGCCGCCGGCGATACAGAGGTAGTCGACCTCGGCCGAGTTGTCGCCGTAAGTGAACTTGACGGACGAGTCGCCGGCTTCGACGTTCTCGACCGGCGCCCCGGTGGAGATCTCGATCCCCTGTTTCTTGAAGACGCGTTCGACGACCTTGGCGATGTCCTTGTCCTCGGCGGGGAGGATCTGGTCGAGCATCTCGATCAGCAGCACCTCGGTCCCGAAGCGCGCGTAGGCGGAGGCGAGCTCCGCGCCGGAGGCACCGGCGCCGACCACGGCGATCCGGTTCGGCCGCTCGGACAGGGACCAGGCGCCCCAGGTGTCGACGACGCGGTCGCCGAACTCGACCCCGGGGATCGGCAGCGCCACCGACCCGGTTGCCAGCGTCACCGCCTTCGCCTCGTAGGTCTCCTCGCCGACCTTGACGTTGCCGTCGCCGGTCAGCGAGGCGTCGCCCGCGATGAACTCGATCTTGTTCTTCTTCCACAGCCCTTCGACGCCGCCCGAGAGCTGGGCCGAGACGTCGGCGCGCCGTTTGTGCAGCGCCTCCCAGTCGAGCTGGACGTCGTTGCCGACGACACCGAGCTCGGCGCTCGACTGCGCCTCGTGGAAGATCTCCGCCGTGCGGAGGACCGTCTTGGCCGGGATGCAGGCGTAGTTGAGGCAGCGCCCGCCGGCTTTGTCGCGCTCGACGACGGCGGTCTTCTGGCCCAGCTGCGCGGCGCGGATCGCGGCGACGTAGCCGCCGGGCCCCCCGCCGATGACGATCTGGTCGAAGGAGTCGGCCATTCGTGCTGAGCCTATAGAGGTTGGGGGGCCGGCATTCCCCGGCTACTACCCCTTCTTCTGGCCCGGCACGCGGCCGGCGAGGCGGGCCAGCGGCGAGACCGCGCCCTGCAGGGTCTCGACGCTCGCGTTCATCCCGTCGAGCCCGGTGAGGATCCGCTCCATCAGCCCGCTGAGGCCGGCGATCCCCTTGTCGAGGCGCTTGATCCCTTTGTCCAGGCCATCGATTCCCTTGTCGAGGCCCGCGATCCCTTTGTCCAACCCGGTGATCCCC
>DASZDI010000320.1:0-2352 GCA_035942135.1 Solirubrobacterales bacterium
GTTGACGAGTTCGGCCAGCTCCTCGTGGGAGCGGTCGAGCAGCAAACGAACCCTGCGGGGTGGGCTGTCGTTCTCCAGCCAGGTGACGGTGCCGGGCCAGTAGGAGTTGGGCGGGGAGCCGGTGGGCTGCAGTGCTTCGAAGAAGATCCAGCTGCCGGTGTTGTGGAGGCGGCCACCGCCGGGGAGGGGCCACTCGGGGTCGTCCGGGAGCGGCCCCGGCCGGTGGGTGTGGCCGACGATCAGGTGGACCTCGCCGAGACCGAGGCGCGATGACAGCTCCGCCGCCGCCTCGACGCCGTTGCGGGTGATGGCTTTTATGGAGACGTCAGCCTGGAAGGCGGTGCGGAGGAGGGAGTTCAGCGCGCCGACGGTGGGGGGGAAGGCGGCGCGGGCCGCGCGCGCTCGCAGGCTCCGGTGCCGCTGCGGGTCCGCCAGGACCTCCCGGGCCCGCTCGGTGAGCCCGGTGCCGCGAGGTCGCGTCCGCATCGCCTGGGCGAGCCCGTAGGCGAGGCCGTAGAGGGGGCGGAGCACCCGCTCGTAGTCGGCCGGGGTGGCCTGGGCGGGAACCTGGCCGAGGCCGCGGGCGATCGTCGCGGCCGCGATGCACTCCGCCCGGGGGATCGCCAGGTGTGCGTCCATGTAATGGCCGTGGGTGGCGTAGATGTCCTCGCGGAGCCAGATGCCGGGGTAGGCGATGCGAAGCCGGGCGAGCCCGAGCCATTCGTCGATCAGCGACGACGGCCCCTCGGGGGCATGGAGGTGCTCGAGGCCGAGCGGCTCGTCGTCGAGCGAGAGCCGGTCGAGCAGCGGCTCCGCCAGGCGGTGGTCATGGTTGCCGGGGACGAGGACCACCTCGACCTCGCCGATCGCTTCGCCGAGGTCTTCGAAGAAGGGCCGGGCGCGCTCGAGCGAGATGCCGAGGGGGAGGGTGCGGAGCTCGACCGCGTCGCCGAGCAGCACGAGGCGGTCGGCGCCCCCGATCTCGTCGAGGAGGACGCGGCGGACCGAGGGGTCCCGGAGGATGTCTTCGTCGCCGGCGAGCCCGAGGTGAAGGTCGGAGACGATCGCCGTGCGCACGCGCCTGTTCTACCCCTTTGTCATCCGAACGCGCGTTTGGCTGCCCAGCCAACAGGGGTAGGATCGCGAAATGCACAGCTTTTCCGAGGAGCGGATGGCCCCGGCCAACGGAATCGAGCTCTGCTACCAGGAGATGGGCGATCCCGACGGCGAGCCGCTGGTCCTGGTGATGGGCCTGGCGACGCAGATGATCGCCTGGGACGAGGAGTTTTGCGGGATGCTCGCCGAGCGCGGCTTCCGCGTCGTCCGCTTCGACAACCGCGACATCGGCCGCTCCAGCCGGATCCGCGGCGCCGGCGTGCCGAACATGCTCGACATGATGGTCGGCCGCCGGGGCAGTGCGCCGTACCTGCTGCGCGATATGGCCGCCGACACCGTCGGGTTGATGGACCACCTCGAGATCGATTCGGCCCATGTGGTCGGCGCTTCGATGGGCGGGATGATCGCCCAGAGCGTGGCGATCGACCACCCGCAGCGGACCCGCTCCCTCGTCTCGATCATGTCGACGACGGGCAGTCGCCGCGTCGGCCATCCCAGCTACCGAACCTTCGGGCTGCTCCTCGGGGAGCGGCCACGCGAGCGCGAGGCGATGATCGAGCGTGCCGTGAAGACCTTCAAGGTGATCGGCTCCCCCGGCTACCCGTTCGAAGAGGAGCGCGTGCGCGATCTCGCCGGCCGCTCCTACGACCGCGGCCACAGCGCCGCTGGCATCGCCCGTCAACTGCACGCGATCACCGCCTCCGGCGACCGCACCCCCGGTCTCCGCAGGCTCCAGGTTCCCGCCGCCGTCATCCACGGCAAGAACGACGTCCTCGTCAACCCCTCCGGCGGTCGCGCCGCCGCCAAGGCGATCCCCGGCGCCCGCCTGAAGATGATCGACGGCATGGGCCACGACATGCCCCGCGCGCTCTGGCCGACCTTCGTCGAGGAGATCGCCTGCAACGCGGCGCGGGCTCCGAAGTCGGAGCCCGCAGCGCAAGCTGCTCAGTGCGGCTGAGAGGAGTCGAACCTCCACGAGCTTTCGCCCACACGGACCTGAACCGTGCGCGTCTACCAGTTCCGCCACAGCCGCGCGGACGAGGCAATTTACCGGTTGCGAGCACCCAGCCCATCCCCGCCTCACAGCACCTCCCGCCGCCGGCTCGCTAAAATGGCGCAACCTCGCCGCTATCGTCTAGGGGACTAGGACGCCGGATTCTCAGTCCGGAAACCGGGGTTCGAATCCCCGTAGCGGTGCCTCTCAACCCGCCATGCCAGGCGGGTTTTGCCTTTCTG
>DASZDI010000321.1:0-4156 GCA_035942135.1 Solirubrobacterales bacterium
CAGCCCGTCGATGCCGTCGAGGTCGACGAAGGCGCCGAAGTCGACGATGTTGGAGATCTTGCCCTCGACGACCTGGCCCGGCTCGAGGCGGCCGAGGATCTGCTCGCGGACCTCCTTGCGCTCCTCCTCGAGGACGGCGCGCCGTGAGAGCACGACGTTGTTGCGCGAGCGGTTGAGCTCGATGACCTTGCACTGGATGGTCTGCGAGAGGTACTCGTCCAGGTTGGGGACGCGGCGGATGTCCACCAGCGACGCGGGCAGGAAGCCGCGCACCCCGAGGTCAAGGATGAGGCCGCCCTTGACGACCTCGATGACGCTGCCTTCGACCGGTTCCCCGGAGTCGGCGGCGACCTCGATCCGGCGCCAGGCCTTCTCGAAGCGGGCGCGCTTCTTGGAGAGGATCAGGCGGCCCTCGGCGTCCTCCTTGGTGAGGACCAGGGCGTCGACCTCTTCGCCGAGCTCGACCTCTTCGTGCGGGTCGACCGACTTGCGGATCGAGAGCTCGTTGGAGGGAATGACCCCCTCGGCCTTGTAGCCGATGTCGACCAGGACCTCGTCTTTGTCGATCCGGACGACCTTGCCTTTGACGACGTCGCCCTCCTCGAAGGACACCATCGTCGCCGCGTAATTCGGGACGATCTTGCCGTCGATGTTGAGCAGAAGGCCGTTGGAGCCGTCTACGGGGTTGGCACTGGGCGCAGGGGGCAGGGTCTCGGTCGCGGACACGGGCGCGAATGATGGCAGAATCGACCTCATGCCGATCCGAGCCACCAAGCGCGGCGACGAACGCACGCCCCTGGCCGGCGAGCGCGACGTCCTCATCTGCGGCGCCAGCTTCGCCGGCCTGATGGTCGCGCGCGAGCTGGCCGGCTCCGGCGCCGACGTGCTGATCGTCGACCGCTACGAGATCGGCGAGCGCCAGACCTCCGCCTGCGGGATCCCGACCGAGTGGATGCAACGGCTGGGGTTGATGGAGGCCGAGCGCCAGCGCTTCGACACCCTGGTCATGCACACGCCGTACGGCACCTCCCGCTACCGCCTCCCCTGGACCTTCTCCACCTTCGACTACCGCGAGCTCTGCCAGGTCCTCTGGCGCGGCTGCGATGCGACCTTCGAGACCGCCAAGGTCAACGGCCGCGCCGCCTCGAGCAACGGCGACGGCCGGATCGCGATCGACACCGACCGCGGCACGATCTCCGCCCCGCTGGTCGTCGACGCGCTCGGCTGGCGGCGGATGCTGGCCACGGGCGACGGCTACCAGCCGCCCGACGCGCCGCTCTCGCGCGGGCTCGAGGTCCATCCCGAGGGCAGCGCCGAGGACCTGGAGATCTGGATCGACCGCCGCTACGTCCCGGCCGGCTACGGCTGGTCCTTCCCGGCCCGCGACGAGGTCCGGGTCGGCGTCGGCTCCTTCGACCCCCGCTTCCACGTCCGCAAGACGACCGAGCTGCTGGCCGAGGACCTCGACCGCGACCGGGTCCGCTACCAGGGCAACTGGATCCCCCACAAGCTGCGCCGGGCGACCGAGGGCGGCGTCTTCTTCGTCGGCGACTCGGCCGGGCACTGCCTGCCGCTCAGCGCCGAGGGGATCAGGACCGCGCTCTACTTCGGGATCGCGCTGGGCCGCGAGCTGCGGGGCGTCGTCGAGGGGCGCCGGACGCGCGAGCAGGCGGCGGCGGCCTACGCCTCCTTCCACGACTCCCACGAGTGGAAGTTCCGCTGGATGCTGCGGGTGCAGAAGCTGGTGCCGCGGGTGCCGCCGCGCCTGCTCTGGCCGCTGGTCCGGCTGCTGGGCAACAAGCGCTTCGTCGACTGGTCCTTCACGCACTACCTGGCGATCGCGCCGCCCGACTTCGCCGCCGAGGGCGCCGGCTCAGCGGACGACGAGGATCGTCCCGACCAGCAGCAGGGCGACGCCGAGCACGCGCTCGGGCGTGAGCGGGACCTCGTCCAGGCCGAACAGCCCTAGCCGGTCGATCGCCACCGAGGCGGTCAGCTGGCCGAAGATGGTCGCCGCGGCGACGCCGCCGGCGCCGATCGCCGAGACGGCGACCAGGGCGTTGAAGACGTAGATCGCGCCGAGCAGGCCTCCGAGCAGGTAGTACCAGCTGACCTCGAAGGTCGAGCC
Source organism: Solirubrobacterales bacterium (assembly GCA_035942135.1). GTDB lineage: Bacteria > Actinomycetota > Thermoleophilia > Solirubrobacterales > 70-9 > VAYN01. The sequence continues at coordinate 2,129 of DASZDI010000321.1, forward strand.
GAGGCCGCCCGCCTTGCCGCTGAGGACCACCACCGCGGCGAGCGCGACGGTGCCGATCAGGAAGGAGACCAGCGCCGCCGCCATCGTCCCGGTCGACTTGCCGAGCTCGGCGTTGATCGGCGCCTGGGCGGCGATCAGGCCGCCCGCGACGGCGGTGAGGGCGACCGCGAGGCCTCTATCCATGCGTTCCTCGGCCGCGGCGCATGGTGTTTACCGTCGACATGGGTTTCTAACTATGACTCCGCCGCCCGCCGAGAACCACCAGCGCTCCGCCTGGAAGCTCGAGAGGTCAAATAGGACATTCTCGAGGCGAGTCTCTGTAGATCTCTTCGTCCGAGCTGCTGTACCCGACGATCTCTCCCAGGCAGAACTCTCCCCTGATGGCAAAGGTCTGAAATCGGAACGGTCTTAAGCGGGCTATATCGGACTGACGGGGATTGAGAACGTGCAGATGCACCTGCCGACGCCCGGCCTCGCCGAGATCGAGCGCGACGGAGGCGACCCGCGGCTCGAATGCCAAGGCGAACACGGTGACGTCCCTGGGATTGCCGTCGAACGTATAGCTGGAGATCACCGGTGGACCCCCACGGGGTAAGGGGCCGCACACCTTGTCATCGCTCTCCAGCACGCCCCATGAGGCCCTCTGGTAGATGACGACGAGGACGCAGGGACGACGACCTCCTTCGCGGCCGGCATCCCGGTGGGCCAGCATCCCCCATCTGTAGGAAGGCAGCCTGCCCTCGTCGAGCAACACAGTCTTAAAGCGCTCTTGTCCACCAGCACTCGGGGACAGCCCCAGGACGATCGCCGACAGGCAGAGCGCGAACACAACACCCGAGTTCCGCATCTGCCTCACCAGGCGCCTACTTCGCCTCGAGCCAGTCGGAGCCGATGCCGACGTCGACCTCGAGCGGTGGGTCGAGCGGGTAGGCGGCGCACATCTCGCGTTGGACCAGCTCGGCGGCGGCCTCCATCTCCTCCGGCGGCCCCTCGAAGAGGAGCTCGTCGTGGATCTGCAGGACGAGGCGGGTCTCCCAGTCCTTCTCCCGCAGCGCCCGGAAGCAGCGCACCATCGCCACCTTGATGATGTCGGCGGCGGTGCCCTGGATCACCGTGTTGACGGCGAGGCGCTCGCCGAGGCGGCGGGTGTTGGGGTTGCCGGAGCGCAGCTCGGGGATCGGTCGGCGACGGCCCATCAGCGTGGTCACGTAGCCCTCCTCCTGGGCCCGCTCGATCACCTCCTCGCGAAAGGCGCGCACTGCCGGGAAGCGCTCCAGGTAGCGGGAGACGAATTCCTCGCCCTCCTTGCGGGGGATGTTGAGCCGGTCGGAGAGGCCGAAGCCGGTCAGCCCGTAGACGATCCCGAAGTTGACCATCTTCGCCTTCGAGCGCTGGCCGACGTCGACCTCGTCGCGCTCGATCTCGAAGACCTCGGCGGCGGTGGCCGCGTGGACGTCTTCGCCCTCGTGGAGGACGTCTTTGAGGACTTTCTCGTCGGCGACGTGGGCGAGGACCCGGAGCTCGACCTGGCTGTAGTCGCATGAGAGGAGCCGGTTCCCCTCTTCGGCGACGAAGCAGGCGCGGACGGGGCGGCCGATCTCGGTGCGGATCGGGATGTTCTGCAGGTTGGGATCGGACGAGGACAGGCGCCCCGTGGTGGTGGAGGCCAGCGAGAACGAGGTGTGCACTCGCTTGGTCTCCGGATGCATGTGCTCCTGCAGGGTGTCGGTATAAGTCGACTTCAGCTTCGAGAGCTGGCGCCATTCAAGGATTTTTGCGGGCAGCTCGTGGCCGGCCTGCGCCAGCTCGTCGAGGAGCGTTGCGGGCGTGGCCCATTGGCCGGACGGCGTCTTCTTCGCCCCGGGCAGGCCCATCTTGCCGAACAGGATGTCGCCGATCTGCTTCGGGGAGCCGAGCGAAAACTTCTCGCCCGCCATCTCGTGGATCTCGTCCTCGAGACGCGCGAGCGTCTGGGCGAAATCGCCCGAGAGGCGGCTCAGGATCTGCCGGTCAACGAGGATGCCGCGC
>DASZDI010000322.1:0-2899 GCA_035942135.1 Solirubrobacterales bacterium
CTTCAAGCGCGCCCAGCTCGCCGCTGCCGACCTCCACCGCGCCGGCGTCGCCGCCCTCCCCGGCGTCGAGCGCCTGACCGCCTTCGCCGACAACCTCGTCCCCCCCGTCCTCCGCCTCGACGGCGTCCTCCGACTCCACCCGTCCCTCACCGCCAAGCTCGACGCCGAAGGCCTCCTCCCCCACGGCTCCCCCGAAGAGGTCGAGCTCCGCGCCTGCGCCGTCCACGCCGTCGAGCTCCTGTCCGACGCGACCGACCGCTCCCTCACCCCCGCCGAGATCGACAGCGCCCTCTGGAACCGCGCCCGCGCCCAGCGCTACAAGTCGATCCCCCGTCCCCGCTCCCGCAACACCGCCTATTGAGGCTCTACACGAGGCGTGTAGAGCTGTGTATCTTTGACACATGGCGACCCCCGCTCGACGCGTAAATGTGACGCTTGACGAGGCACATGCGCAGAAGCTTTCCCTCCTCGCTGCCCGGACCCATGTGCAGGAGGGGACGCTCGCTCGCTCCTTGCTCTCGACGGCATTGGACGATGCCGATCCAGACGCAACCCGGATCACGGCGATCCTCGACTCGATTCCCGGCGCCTGGGAGCGAACGCAAAAGGGCCTCGCACAGGCCTCGCGCGGTGAGGGAGTTTCCCTCGACGAGCTTGCCTGAGTGGCGCGGATCATCGTCACCCCGCAAGCCCAGCGGGACGTGGAAGCGGCGATTTCCGCTCTCGAGCTTCCCGGGGACACCTGGGTGCGGATTGCCCGGTCACTCCGGGTCCTCGAAGACTTTCCCCTCGCCGGCTCTCAGCTGGAAGGTAGGTGGGCGCCGACGCGGTCCGTCCTCGGGCCGTGGCGGTGGATGATCTTGCTCTATCGCTTCGACGAGTCCTCCGACCGGGTCTTCGTCGTCGCGATGCACGACGCTCGCTCTGCGGGTTCGGCCAGAGCCTCTCAGAACTCGTAGGAGCGCGCCTGCTGGTGGCGCTCGACGGCGAGTTGCACGAGGCGGTCGCAGAGTTCCGCGTAGTCGATGCCCGTTGCCTCGAAGAGCTTGGCGTAGACGCTGGGGGCGGTGAAGCCGGGGATGGTGTTGATCTCGTTGACGAGGACGGAGCCGTCGGGCTCGACGAAGAAGTCGCAGCGGGCGAGGCCGGAGCAGCCGGCGAGGGCGAAGACGGAGACGGCGAGGTCGCGGACGCGGGCGGTGGCCTCGTCGTCGATCGGGGCGGGGACGCGGAGCTCCATGCCGCCCTCGGTGTACTTGGCCTCGAAGTCGTACCAGGTGGCGTTGGCGACGATCTCGCCCGGGAGGGAGGCCTGGGGGTCGGCGTTGCCGAGGACCGAGCACTCGACCTCGCGGCCGGCGGCCGAGGCCTCGACGATCACCCGCGGGTCGTGGCGCAGCGCCAGCTCCACCGCGGCGTCGAGCTCGTCGAGCTTCTCGACCCGGCTGATGCCGACGCTGGAGCCCATCCGCGAGGGCTTGACCCAAAGCGGCAGGCCCATCGCCTCGCAGCGGCCCCACCAGTCATTGCCCTCGACCGCGGTGAAGTCGACCTGCGGCACCCCGTGGGCGGCGAAGAGCCGCTTCAGCGTCAGCTTGTCCATGCAGATCGCCGAGGCGAGGACGTCGGAGCCGACGTATGGCACGTCGAGCTGCTCGAGCAGGCCCTGGACGCTGCCGTCCTCGCCGAAGGCGCCGTGCAGGGCCGGGAAGACCGCGTCGGCGTCGAGCAGCCCGCCGCCGGGGGTCAGCTCGACCGAGCCGCCGGGGGCGCTCCAGCCGCCCTCGCGGCCGATCGTCACCTCGACCGGCTCGTGCCCCGCCTCGCGCAGCCCCCGCGCCACTGCCGCGCCGGAGCGCAGCGAGACGTCGTGCTCGGAGGAGCGCCCGCCGGAGAGCACCGCCACCCTCATTCTTCTTCTTCCCCTTCTTCTTCGACCGGTTCTTCCGCGGCCTGCCTGCCGACCGTGATCGTCACCGTTTCGCCCGGTTCGGCTTCGGTCCCCGGCGGCGGGAACTGGTCGGTGACGCGGCCGACTTTGCCCGCCACCGTGGTTTCCTCTTCTTCGACGCTCGGCTGCAGGCCGGCGGCGCGGATCGCTTCCACCGCTTCGCGGCGCAGCTTGCCGATCACGTTCGGGACCTGCGCCTGTTCTTCCTCTTCTTCGCCGCTGGAGACGACGATCGAGACCGTCGCCCCGGACTCGACCCTGCTGCCGGCGTCGGGCGACTGCGCGATCACCTGCCCCTGCGGGGAGGAGCTTTCTTCTTCGCTGACGCTGGGGACGAGGCCGGCGGCGCGGATCCGCTGCACCGCGACTTCGCGCTGGCTGCCGGCCACCACCGGCACCTTGATCAGCTTCGGCCCGCGGGAGACGAAGAGGGCCACGGTCGACCCCTTGGTGGCGGTGTTGCCGCCGCGGGGTTCCGAGTAGATCACCCGGCCCGGCTCCACCTCGTCGGAGTTGACGCGTTCGGCCATGACCCTGAAGCCGGCGGCTTCGAGCTTCCGCGTCGCCTCCTGCTCGGTTTCGCCGGCAGTCGAGGGGATCTCAGCGCTGCCCGGGCCGGAGCTGACCGTCAGCGTCACCTCCGGCTTCGAGCAGAAGAAGGTGATGAAGGCGCAGTCGAGCGAGGCCTGGTCGGCCGGCGGCGAGGCCGACGGGTCCTGCTCGAGGACTTCGTTCGGCGGCGCTTCGCGCTCGACCCGGACCACGTCGCCGACCGCGAAGCCGTCCTGCTCCAGCAGGGTGATCGCGACGTTGAGCGGGTTGCCGGTCACGTTCGGGACCCTGGTCGAGGTGTCGCGGGTCAGCGCCAGCCCGACGAGGATGCCGATCAGGATCGCGGCGACGAGCAGGATCCAGAGCCACCAGCTGCGGTCGCGGTCGTCCTCCACC
>DASZDI010000323.1:0-1616 GCA_035942135.1 Solirubrobacterales bacterium
CTCCAGCAGCGCCTCGCAGCGGTCGCGCAGGCGCGCGGCGGTGGTCTGGCTGGAGGCGACGACGAGGACGCTCTCCGGCCGCGTCCCGGTCGCGACCAGGTGGGCGAGCCGCCGCGCCAGCAGCTCGCTCTTGCCCGTCCCCGGCGCCCCGGTAACCAGCAGCGGGCCGCCCTCGTGCTCGACCGCGCGCCGCCGGTCCGAGGAGGCGGTCTCGGCCGTCAGTTGCTCCTCACGCATCGTCCAAAGCTACAGCGCCGTAGCATCCGGTCGATGGACGTTCTCTCCGCCGACTGGCCGACGATCTGCCGCCGCATCGTCGCCGCTCAGCGCCCGATCTTCGCGGAGGCGAAGACGAGCGAGGAGCGCACCGTCTACGAGGGCATCGGCGAGGGCGGAGACCGCACCCTGGTGATCGACCGCCGCTGCGAGGACGTCGTCTTCGCCGAGCTCGAGCAGCTGGCCGAGCAGGGCGCCTCCTTCGTCGCCGTCTCCGAGGAGCGGGGGGAGGTCACCTTCGGCTCCGGAGGAGATGCGCGGGTGGTGATCGACCCGATCGACGGCTCCCTCAACGCGCGCCGCACGATTCCCTCTTTCGCGGTCTCGATCGCCGTCGCCTCCGGCCCCTCGATGGCCGACGTCGAGTTCGGCTTCGTCCACGACTTCGGCGCCGACGAGGAGTTCGTCGCCCGCCGCGGCGAGGGCGCCACGCTTAACGGCACCCCGATCCGGGTCTCCTCCGGGGCCGAGCGCCTCGAGGTGGTCGGGATCGAGTCGGCCGAGCCGGAGTGGGCGCTGCCGGCGCTGGAGGCCCTCTCAGGCAAGGCCTTCCGCCTGCGGGTGGTCGGCGCGATCGCGATCTGCGCCGCCTATGTCGGTGCCGGGCGCTTCGACGCGATGCTGAGCCTGCGCTCCTGCCGCTCGGTCGACGCCGCCGCGGCGCAGCTGGTCGTCCGCGAGGCAGGCGGCGCCGTCGGCTTCGGCGCGGGAGAGCTCTCCGAGGCGATGCTCGACCTCGAGGCGCGCTACCCGATGACGGCCGGGAACAGCGAGGACAGCCTCGCGACGATGCGCTCCGCGCAGCTCGCAAAAGCGGCGTAACCATCCCCCGCAAGGGGTTTAAGAACGTGTGTTCGAGAAGAACGTATGTTCGCTAAACTCGGGCTCTCCCCAAGCCCCCAAGACTGAAGAGGTGTCCTTAGATGGCAACCAGCAAAAACGGCAGCAAAAACAAAACCCAGGCGAAACGCGCCACCACCGAAGCGAAAAAATCCGCGGCCAAGACCGCCAGCGCTTCCAAACGCGCCACCACCAAAGCCGCTGCCGCCGAGAGCAACCAGGTCCGCACCGTCCTCGAGACCGCCGTCGACGTCCCCGTCGGCGCCGTCCTCAGCGTCAGCGACCGGGTCTCCGAGCTGACCGAGCCGTGGACCGACCGCAGCAAGGCGGAGCGGCAGATCAAGAACTACCGCAGCTCCCTGCGCAAATCGCTGAAAAGGACCGAGCGTCGCGGCACCACCGCCCGTCGCCGCGCCCTGACCGAGGCCCGCAAGACCCGCAACCAGGTCGAGCGCGAGGCCCGCAAGCGTCAGCGCGACGTCCAGACCACCGTCAAGCGC
>DASZDI010000324.1:0-1663 GCA_035942135.1 Solirubrobacterales bacterium
GTCGGGTGGATCGCTTCTGGCTGACGCCTTGGAGGTCTCTGGCCCTCCTCATGCTGAGTACCCAGGGACCCCACCACCGCCCCTCACGCCCCACGGTTTCGCGAAGAAACGCCGGCAGCTTGAAGCCGAGAGCCACGACGGTTTGTTCGGGAGCTGCTTGACCTCGAGCGCGCCTGTGGGCCTCGCCGTCTAAAGCAACTTGCTGCGCGAAGGGATGCCGGTGGAGGTCTCCGGCGTATCAGCATGAGCGGAGCCGGTGAGGATCGAGGCGCCAGCCGCAGCCGTTTCTCTCCGCGAGGTGCAGCCGGAGACCTCCACCGGCACCCCTAGGCCTGCGGCCCTTCTTCGATCGGCCCCCGCGGGTCCGTCTCGTCCTCGGGCAGCTTGCCGTCGCGCCCTACGTAGCCGTCCTTGCCGCCGACGCAGATGTAGATCGCGTCTTCGGAGTCGCTGAGGTTCTTGAGGCTGCGGACCACCTGGGGGTCTACCCGGGCGACGCCGCCGGGGGCGAGCTCGTGCCTGGTCCCGTCGAGGTTGATCTCGAGGCGGCCCTGGTGGACGAAGTAGAGCTCCTCCTGCTCCTCGTGGTAGTGGCGCCCCGACTCGTAGCCGGGCGGCATCACGATCGCGTTCACGCCGAAGGCGGTCACGCCCAGCTCCTTGCGGACCTTGCGGAAGCCCCAGCCCTCGCCGAGGTCGTCGATGCCGGCGACGGCGTAGCCCTCGCCTTTGATCACTTTGCTCTCGTCGCTCATCTCGGCCTCAGGCGGCCTGGGTGGCGGGGGGAGGGGGAGTGGTGCCGGGGGCCGCTTCGGTTGCGCCCTTGGCTTTCTCCGCCCCGATCGGCGGGTAGTCGTCGGTGAGGAAGGCGACGTAGCCGAGGACGCGGGCGTGGAAGCTGTTGACATAGCTCAGCATGCTGTGGACCCCCTCCGGCATGTAGCCGCGGAAGACGATCGTCAGCCAGGCCACGAACGCCGCGGTCATCTGGATGTACGAGGTCCCGTAGGAGAGGACGAAGGCGACGGGGAAGACGAGGACGAGGCGGAAGAACGCCTTGAGGCGGCTCTGCTGCTCGGCCCGCGGGGCGATGTTGACGCGGATCGGGTAGCTCGGATCGTCGTCGAGGCTGAACGGGGGCCATTCGTCGGTCTGCAGGTAGATCCAGCCGGAGGTGCGGATCGAGTAGCGGACGACGCCCGAGTTGAACTTGTAGAGCCATTCGGGATAGCGACCGAGGATCGTGATCGCGACCCAGGCGAAGAAGTGGGTGAAGAGGAAGAGGATCCCCCAGAAGGCGCCGACGATGAGCCACGGGATCGCCAGGATCAGGCGGAAGAAGGTGGTCCAGCGGTTCGGAGCCGGGTTGAAATCGGCTTCGTAGTTGATCGGGTACATCGCTCTCCCCTCGTAGTGAACGGCCGTCCAGCGGCGCCGCCGAGCCTAACTTCGGCCCCGGCGGCAGTCCCCCGCGTCGGTCAATAACCTGTCGAGCCCGATGGCGCCCGAGACGACCCTGCAGATCCCCGCCGAGATCAAGCCCGCCGACGGCCGCTTCGGCTGCGGCCCCTCGAAGGTGCGCCCGGAGGCGCTGGCGGCGGTCGCCGAGCACGCCGATCTGATGGGCACCTCGCACCGCCAGGCGCCGGTGCCGGACCTCGTC
>DASZDI010000325.1:0-10908 GCA_035942135.1 Solirubrobacterales bacterium
CTCGAACAGGGAGCGGGTGACCAGCAGGCCCGGGGCCAGCGCCGCCGCGGCCGCCGGCGCCGCCCGGTAGGCGCGCAGCGTCGCCCGGCAGTGGGGGCAGGCCCGCAGGTGCTCGCGCAACTCCGCCACCTCGGCGGCCTCCGCCTCGCCGTCGCAGAAGGCGGAGAGCAGCGGCCGCATCTCCACGCAGCGGCGCCCGTCCTCGCTGCGGGAGATGAGCCCCCGGAACCGCTCCCTCCCCTCGGCGAGGCAGCGGTTGATCTTCGTCGGCGAGAAGCCGGTGATCTCGCCGATCTCGACGTAGGAGTAGCCCTCGGCGAGGAGGGTGAGGGCGCGCAGCTCGTGCGGCTTCAGCGCCTGCAGGGCCTCGCGGCTGCGGGCGATCGCCTCGCGCCGCTCGGCTTTCTCCTCGGGGCCGGCGGAGGTGGCGGGGAGGAGGGCGATCCACTCGTCGGGGTCTGGCTCGGCCTCCGCCGGGGCGGGTCCGGCGAGGAGCCGCTCCCGATCCCGGCGGACCGCCAGCGCCTCGTGCTTGACGACGGTCTGCATCCACTTGAGCAGCTCCCGCGGGTCCTCCGTGGGCGCCTTGCGGAGGAGGATCTCGAACCCCCGCTGCAGCGCGTCGTCGACGTCGTCGGCGCAGAGCGAGTACTTGCGCCCCGTCCGTCGCAGGGTCGCCTCGTTGCGCGCCCAGGTCGCCACCGCAGCCCGCTTGCGGGCAGCGGCGTCGACCGGCCCCGGCCGTGGTCCCGCCCGTTTCGGGCTGAAGGTCTCCACCGCTTTACTGCTTCTTGCCACTTGAGTTCAACTCATCGGACACTTGCAGTGTTGAGGCACGAAGACGGGACATCTCTCCCCCGCTCTGGACGGATTCCCCAAGCCGAAAACCGGAAATTGCGTTCTCGGCGCACTCGACGCGTCCGGGCAGGCCGACCGCTAGGATCGCCCTTGTGAGCACCTGCGTAGTCACCGGCGGCGCCGGCTTCCTCGGATCCCACCTCTGCGAACGGCTGCTCGGCGACGGGCACCGGGTGATCTGCATCGACAACCTGGAGACGGGGTCGCTGGAGAACATCGCCCACATCCGCGACGAGCGCTTCGACTTCCGCAACATCGACATCATCGAGAAGGTCGAGATCGCCGAGGACGTCGACTTCGTCTACCACCTCGCCTCGCCGGCGAGCCCGATCGACTACCTGCGGCTGCCGCTGCACACGCTCAAGGTCGGCTCCCACGGGACCCACCACATGCTCGGCGTCGCCAAGTTCAAGCGCGCCCGCTTCCTGATCGCCTCGACCAGCGAGGTCTACGGCGACCCCCAGGTCCACCCGCAGAAGGAGGACTACTGGGGCCACGTCAACCCGATCGGCCCGCGCGGCGTCTACGACGAGGCGAAGCGCTACGCCGAGGCGATGACGATGGCCTACCACCGCCAGCAGGGCCTCGACACGGCGATCGTCCGCATCTTCAACACCTACGGCCCGCGGATGCGCGCCCACGACGGCCGCGCGATCCCGACCTTCCTGCGCCAGGCGCTGCAGGACCGACCGATCACCGTCTTCGGCGACGGTAGCCAGACCCGCAGCTTCTGTTACGTCGACGACCTGATCGACGGCATCGTCCGGCTCGCCGAGTCCGACATCCACATGCCGGTCAACATCGGCAACCCGAACGAGTTCACGCTGCTGGAACTGGCGAAGACGGTGATCGAGGTGACCGAGTCCCGCTCGGAGATCATCTACGAGCCGCTGCCGACCGACGACCCGCAGCAGCGCCAGCCGGACATCGGCCGCGCCCGCGACCTGCTCGGCTGGGAGCCGCGGGTCGAGCTGGCCGAAGGGCTGCGCCGGACGATCGACCAGAGCGGCGTCGAGCGCCTCGTCGGCGCCTCGGACTAGCCCTCCCTTTTAAGCGCCAAAGAAAAGGGACGGCCCGGAGGCCGCCCCTTTCGCGTTGCATGGCTTCTTCTGCGACTACTGAGTCTGAGCCGTGAGGGAGAACACGCCGAGCGGGTCGCCCGCCGCGATCTGTTCCTGTTTGGCTTCCTCAGCCGTTTTGCCCTGAGCCTGGAGGTAGCCTTCGTAGACTTTTACGAAGCCGTTCAGGACTTCCGCCGCGATCGGCTGCAGGGAGGCCCCCGCGTTCTGAACGGTCACCGTGCGGGTCGTCGTGTTGGCACCGATGACGGCCGCGGTGAGGCTGAGGTCGGCAACCGAGGCACGCCCGATGGCGCCGCGGTTGAGCTCCTCGCTCGCGTTGGATTTGAGGGTCACTTCCACCGAGACGGTTTTCGCCGAGAGGTCGACGAAGAAGTTCCCCAGGGTGATTTCGGTTTCCAGCGCGGTCGAGGCGCCGGTCGGGAGTTTCTGCGTCAGGACGATGCCGCCGTTGGTCTGGACGACACCGGCACTGGCGTCCGGCGCGATCGTGCCGCCGTTGATCGGGAATTCGAAGTTGCCGAGCCCTTTGACCTGGGTCGGGGCAACCGGTTTGACGTCGACTTTGACTTTCGCCAGCTTCCCGAGGGTCGCCGTGTTGGCGGCGAAGGCGACGTTGCCGCCGGGCAGGATCGTCACCGTGCTCGGCTGCTCTTCGGCGAAGGCCCGGGCCATCAGGCGGTTGCCTTTGAACGGCTTGGGACCGCTCTTGAAGCCGAGCTTCTTGTTCAGCTGACGGGCCGCCGCGTTGGTCAGCTTCAGCTTTTTGACCGTGAGGTTGACGCCGAAGCCGTTGCGGACGAACGAGATGCCCGCGAGCTTCGCGAGTTTGACCTTCTTGGCGCCGACCTTGGCGAAGAGGCCTTTTTTGACGGTGTTGACGACAAGGGCCCGGACCGGAGCCTTCCGCTTGCCGGCCGTGAACTTGAGGCCGCCGGCGAGGTTGAGGGCACCGGCACCCGTGGTCGGGTCCATTTCGCCCCCGGTGACGGGGAAGGTCGCCCGCTTGCCCTTCAGCTTGGCCTTGCCGATCTTGCCGATCTTCACGCCCTGTTTCTTCAGCGACTTCACGAAGCCGCTGTTGAGCGTGACGGTGGCCGAGCCGGATTTGACCGGATCGGTCGCAGCGGAGGCAAAGGGAGCGAACGCCAGCAGCGCGAACAGCGCAGCCGCCAGAACTGCCGCCGGCAGCTTCGTCCCCCGAGCCATCCGTGGCTGGGTTGCTTCAGTCATATGTGTCCTCCGTTGTTGCCGCCCCCTGCTGTCCCTATAGGCGACTTACGGCACGTTGGTGATTGCTGGGAACGTTTATTCCCGGATTTCTGCCTTTTACAACCCGGCGACTGGACCGATGTTCCGGTTGTCACCGGCAACGCGCCCGGGGCCGCCGCCCCAATATCCTCCCGGGGGAATGGCTGCTGCCGACGGATCCGGGGCCCAGGAGGCCCACCGCACGATCGCGCCCCTGGTCGGGCCCGACGACGAGCGCGTCTTCACCGACTCCGGGATCGAGATCGAGAAGCTCTACACGGAGGAGGACGTCGGCCCCGGGCTCGAGGAGCGCCTCGGCGAGCCGGGCGAGCCGCCGTTCACCCGCGGCATCCACGACGGGATGTACCGCGACCGGCTCTGGACGATGCGCCAGTACGCCGGCTTCGCCTCCCCCGAGGACACCAACGAGCGCTACCGCTACCTGATCGAGCACGGCTCCACCGGGCTTTCGATGGCCTTCGACCTGCCGACCCAGCTCGGCCGCGACTCCGACGACCCGCTCTGCAACGGCGAGGTCGGCCGCACCGGCGTCCCGATCGACACGATCGAGGACATGCGGATCTGCTTCGACCAGATCCCGCTCGACGGCGTCTCCACCTCGATGACGATCAACGCCCCGGCGGCGATCCTGCTGCTGCTCTACGAGCTGGTCGGCGAGGAACAGGGCGTCCCCTCCGAGAAGCTGCGCGGCACCGTCCAGAACGACGTGCTGAAGGAGTACATGGCCCGCGGCAACTACATCTACCCGCCGGAGCCGACGATGCGGCTGACCACCGACATCTTCGAGTACTGCCGCGAGAACGTGCCGAAATGGAACACGATCTCGATCTCCGGCTACCACATCCGCGAGAAGGGTTGCTCGGCTGTGCAGGAGGTTGCCTTCACCCTCTCCAACGCGATCGCCTACGTCGAAGCGGCACTGGAGCGGGGGCTGAAGATCGACGAGTTCGCGCCGCGGCTGGCCTTCTTCTTCAACGGGCACAACAACGTCTTCCAGGAGATCGCCAAGTTCCGGGCGGTGCGGCGGATGTGGGCCAAGATCGTCGGCGAGCGCTTCGGGGCCGAGAACCCGAGCTCGCAGAAAATCCGCTTCCACACCCAGACCGGCGGCGTCACCCTCCAGGCCCAGCAGCCGGAGGTCAACATCATCCGCGTTGCCCTCCAGGGGTTCGCGGCGGTCTGCGGCGGCACCCAGTCGCTGCACACCAACGGCTTCGACGAGGCGCTGGCGCTGCCGACCGAGCGCTCGGCCCGGATCGCTCTGCGCACCCAGCAGGTGCTCGCGTACGAGTCCGGCGCCGCCGACACCGTCGACCCCTTCGCTGGCTCCTACTTCGTCGAGTCGCTCACCGACGAGATCGAAAGCCGCTCCTGGGAGCTGATGGACAAGGTCGAAGAGATGGGCGGCTCGGTCGAGGCGCTGGAGTTCATGCAGCGCGAGATCGAGGAGTCGGCGCTGAGCTACCACGAGCGCTACAAGTCCGGCCAGGACGTGATCGTCGGCGTCAACAAATTCGTCACCGACCAGGTCGACGACGTCGACATCCTCAAGGTCGACCCGGAGGCCGAGCAGCGCCAGCTGGCCCGCCTCAAGGCCTTCAAGGAGAACCGCGACCAGGCCGAGGTCGAGGCCAAGCTCGAGTCCCTCCGCGCCGTCGCCCGCGGCGACGGCAACCTCCTCCACCCGATCCGCGCCGCCCTCGCCGCCGACGCCTCGATCGGCGAGGTCTGCGGCGCCATGCGCGAGGTCTTCGGCGAATACAAGGGCGGCGCCTTCTTCTAGGCGACAGTGGCACCGGCGGCCCCTCCCCCGGAGGCCGTCGCGCAGCTGGACGCCTGCTGCGACTCGGGATGTTGGTCCGGAAGCCTCCGTGGGAGGGTCCGCCGGTGCCGCATCGGGGTCAAGTCCCGACGCGGTGTCTCAGCATCGCGATGGTCTTGGTGAGGGACCGCCGAACGCGGCTCGGTTCGTAGCGCACCTCGTAGTGGGTGAACCGCAGCGGCGTCATTCCCGCCATCACGTGGGCCCGGTCACGGCGCGCATCGCGGATCTGGGCGGAGGGAGTGCGGTGGTAGCGGAGGCCGTCGGTCTCGACCACCAACCCCAGCTCCGGCCAGAAGAAGTCGACCTCATAGCGGTGGACGCGCTGTTTGCTGAGCGGCATCGGCAATCTGCCGGCGACGACGATGCGGCGGAAGTAGATCTCCAGGTCCGAGTCGGAGAGGCGGAAGCTGAGCTTGTCCAGCAGCCGGCGCAGCGTCTTGACACCAGGCTCTCCGCTGAACCGGTTCAGCTCCTCCCTCAGCGCCTCGGGATCGATCAGGTCCCGCTTGTCCGCGTCGTTGACCGCCCGCTCGAGCGCGACAGGGTCGAGTTCGACGGCGAGGTCGACGAGCGTCCGGGCCGGCGAGGTGACCGGGATGTCATCGTGGACCACGATGTCCTGCGGCGACATCGTCGGCCGCCCGTGGAGCCTCAACCCCGGCCGCCGCAATTCGCATCGCCGCCTGACGCTGACGTCGATCCGGCCATTCGGCTCGATCCCGATCCCCAAGAGCGCAGCGGCACTGCCGTGGCTCAGGGCGGCGTCCTCTCCTCCGACCAGAACCGCTGCCATCCAGCGCCTCCTGCGATCGAGCGCCGGCCACCCCACCGCGTAGATCCCAGGCGTGACGGGAAAGAGACGGCCGCGGGAGATTCGATGTTGAATGGACCTGCGGCCAAACCCCAGCGCCAGCAACTGCTGCCGGGTGACGATCCCGTGCTGCCGCCCGGCGAGCTCCCACGCTTGCGCGCTCCGCGTATCCGATTCTTGACACACCCTGCTGTGTCAAGAATCCGACGCGCGAAACTCTCCCCCCTGTGGGCTCAGGCCGCTTCGAGGAGACCGCGCTCTGCGACGAGTTCTAGGTCGAGCGTGCGGTAGCCGACGGACTCGAAGAGGACGACGACGCGGTTGTCGTCGTAGCGCTGGACTTCGCCGCAGCCCCACTCGCCGTGGTTGACGGCAGTGCCGATCTCGAAGGGGCGGTCGACGTCGGCTTCGGGCTCGACCAGGCCGGCGTCGCAGTTGTCGCAGTTGCCGCACGGGGGGTCGTGCTCCTCGCCGAAGTAGCTGAGGACGAAGTCACGGCGGCAGCCCTCGTGCTCGGCGTAGGAGCGCATCATTTCCAGGCGGGACTTCTCGAACTCATGCCGCTCCTCGCTTGCCCCGGCCCCCGCGGCTTTGAGGAAGCGGCGGATCGCCTGGTCCTCGGGGCGGTAGAAGACGCAGGCCGCGGCCGGCTCGCCGTCGCGCCCGGCGCGGCCGACCTCCTGGTAGTAGGAGTCGACCGAGTCGGAGAGGCCGGCGTGGAAGACGAAGCGGACGTTGGGCTTGTCGATCCCCATCCCGAAGGCGGTGGTGGCGACGATCGTCTCGACCTCGTCCTCCATGAAGGCGTCCTGCAGCTCGCCGCGGCGCTTCGCGCCGAGCCCGGCGTGGTAGGCCTCGGCGGCGACCCCGGCTTCGCGCAGCGCCGCGGCCAGCTCCTCGCTCGCCCGGCGGGTGGCGATGTAGACGATGCCGGGCTTCTCCGCCGCGGCGACGGCCTCGACCAGCGCCCGCTCTTTGCCGTGCTCCTCGCTGAAGCGGCGCACCGCGAGGTGGAGGTTCGGACGGTCGAAGCCGCGCACGAACACCGCCGGGTCCTCCATCCCCAGCCGCTCGACGATCTCGCGGCGGACCGGGGGAGAGGCGGTCGCGGTCAGCGCCAGCAGCGTCGGGTGGCCGAGTCGCTCGGCGAAGGCGCCGAGGCGCAGGTAGTCGGGCCGGAAGTCGTGCCCCCACTCGCTGATGCAGTGCGCCTCGTCGACGACCAGCAGCGAGGGCCGGGCGGCCCGCAGCTCCTCCAGCACCTCCTCCTTGGCCAGCTGCTCGGGGGCGAGGAGGACGAACTCGCGCTCGCCCCTGCGCAGCGACTCCATCAGCTCCCGGCGCCTGCCCTCCGAGACGGTCGAGTTCAGCTCGGCGGCCTCGCCCGTGCCGGCCTCCTCCATCGCCTCGACCTGGTCCCGCTGCAGCGCGATCAGCGGCGAGACGACGATCGTCGGCCCGTCGAGGAGGTCGCCGGCGAGCTGGTAGATCGCCGACTTGCCGTAGCCGGTCGACATCACCGCGAGCGTGTCGCGCCCCTCCAGGATCGCCTCGATCGCCTGCAACTGGCCCGGCCGCAGCCTCGAGATCTCGAGCGTCTCCGCGGCCAGTCGCCGGATCTCCCGCGCCGATGCCATGGCCGCTCATTACCCGCGGGGCCGCCCCGGAACGCTGAACGGTCCGTCCCAGCCTCCCGGGCAGGGAGGAACGCGGCGGCGACGGTTGAAGCGGGGGGCGATGATCGAGGTTTCCAGGACCCTGATGAAGTCCCAGCCCGAGCTGGCGGAGCTGATCGAGACCGTCGAGGGCTTGGAGGTGCGGATGGCCGAGAAGGGCTTCGGCACCCGGGTCGAGATCCGCGCCGCCGAGGAGACCGGCCTGGCCGAGGCCGACCTCGAAGCCGTCCTCGACCGCCTGGCGGAGCCGCAGCGGCGGCCGTTCATCTGACGCCGGTCATCATGCACCCACTTCCGAATCGATTCCCCCCAAGGGCGGCGATGACCGTCCGAGAAAGCGAGATCCCAGCGTGAACAAGTTGAAGCGGCACCTCTCGGTGGCCAACGTCCTCTCCTGCATCGCCCTCTTCGTCGCCCTCGGCGGCACCGCCTTCGCGGCGATGCACCTCGGCCCCGGCGAGGTCAAAGCGATCAACATCGCCAAGCAGGCGGTGACCAACGCGAAAATCAAGCAGCAGGCCGTCACCTCCGGGAAAATCAAGAACGGCGGCGTCAACGCGCTCGACATCGGCGCCGGCCAGGTGATCGGCGAGAAGATCGCGACCGGCGCGGTGACCGGCAAGAAGATCGGCAAGAAAGCGGTCAGCCCGCGGACCATCGCCGAGGAAGCGGTGACCGCCGGCAAGCTCGGCAACGAATCGGTGACCGCCTCGAAGCTCTCCGCCTCGCTCTACGCGCAGCTGGTCCGCAACGTCGCCTACGAATCGAAAACCAGCGTCTCCGACAGCGAACCGAACAAGTCCGCCACGGCCACCTGCCCCAACGGTAAGCAGGCGATCAGCGGCGGCGTCCGGCTCGAAGGCGAACTCGCGAACGTCTCGGTCATCGGCTCCTATCCGCTGTCGAGCGGCGCTGTGCGCACCGGCTGGGAGGCGCTTGCGCACGAGACCGGCGGCGACATCGCCGGGAACTGGTCGGTCACGGCGTTTGTGGTCTGCGCAGAACTCTAAGATCACTCAGCATCGTGGAATCGAAGGGTCCGCTCCGGCGGGCCCTTCGTGTGTCTGCGGACGCCGCGAACCCGCCGTAAATAGAATGCCGCGGCCAGTCCAAGGCTCCCCTGATCGCCCCTGACGACCATGCGCGAACGAAACCCCGAAACCCACGAGGAGAAGCTCTCCTATCTGCGCGAACTGCGCGAGGCGGCGATCCACTCGGCCTCCGAGGCAGCGGTCGAGAAGCAGCACGCGAAGGGCAAGCTGACCGCGCGCGAGCGGATCGAGAAGCTGCTCGACCCCGGCTCCTTCGAGGAGCTCGACACCTTCGTGCGGCACCGCACCTACGACTTCGAGATGCAGAAGAACCGACCCTGGGGCGACGCCGTCGTCACCGGCCACGGCACGATCGACGGCCGCACCGTCTTCGTCTTCTCCCAGGACTTCACCGTCTTCGGCGGCAGCCTCGGCGAGGTGATGGCGGAGAAGATGTGCAAGGTGATGGACCTCGCCGCCCAGGTCGGGGCGCCGGTGATCGGCATCAACGACTCCGGCGGCGCCCGCATCCAGGAGGGGGTCGTCTCCCTCGGCGCCTACGGCGATGTCTTCGTCCGCAATGTCCAGTGCTCCGGCGTGATCCCGCAGATCAGCCTGATCATGGGCCCCTGCGCCGGCGGCGCCGTCTACTCGCCGGCGATGACCGACTTCATCTTCATGGTCAAAGAGACCTCGCACATGTTCATCACCGGCCCGGAAGTGATCAACACCGTGACCGGCGAGGAGGTCGAGTTCGAGGAGCTCGGTGGCGCTATGAGCCACAACTCGAAGTCGGGCGTCGCCCACTTCGCCTCCGAGGACGAGGAGAGCTGCCTCGAGGACGTGCGGTACCTGATGAGCTTCCTGCCCTCGAACAACCTCGAGGCGCCGCCGCGGTTCGAGCCGAGCGACGACCCGGAGCGCGAAGACGAGGAGCTCGACACCCTCGTCCCCGACGACGCCTCCAAGCCCTACGACATGCGCGACGTGATCGCCCGCGTCGTCGACGACGAGGAGTTCTTCGAGGTCCACGAGCACTTCGCCAAGAACATCGTCTGCGGCTTCTCCCGGCTCGACGGCTATCCCGTCGGCATCGTCGGCAACCAGCCCGCCTTCCTCGCCGGCGTGCTCGACATCGAGGCCTCCGAGAAGGCGGCCCGCTTCGTGCGGACCTGCGATTGCTACAACGTCCCGATCGTCACCTTCACCGACGTCCCCGGCTTCCTCCCCGGCACCGACCAGGAGTGGAACGGGATCATCCGCCACGGCGCCAAGCTGCTCTACGCCTTCACCGAGGCGACCGTGCCGAAGCTCACCGTCGTCACCCGCAAGGCCTACGGCGGCGCCTACGACGTGATGAACTCCAAGCACATGCTGGCCGACTACAACGTCGCCTGGCCGACCGCCGAGGTCGCGGTGATGGGCCCCGAGGGGGCCGTCAACATCATCTACCGCAAAGACATCGCCAGCTCGCCGACCCCCGACGAGCGCCGCCAGAAGCTGATCGACGACTACAAAGCCCACTTCGCCAACCCCTACTCGGCGGCGGAGCGCGGCTACATCGACGACGTGATCGAGCCCCGCCAGACCCGCCCGAAGCTGATCAAGGCGCTACGGATGCTGCAGAGCAAGCGGGTGGCGCAGCCGAAGCGCAAGCACGGGAACATTCCGCTTTAGGGCGGCGGGCGAGAGACCGGGTGGGTCTCTCGCTGCACCTCGGCGGGAGACGGCTGCGGCTGACGCTGTGGGGCTTCTCCGGCCCGCCTCGTGCTGATACGCGAGAGACCCACCCGGTCCCTCGCTCACGAGTCGGAGGCGAATCCTCCGGGGAGCGTCTCTTCTCTGCGCCGTTAAGGGGAGGAGATTATGCTCAGTGATTCTTAAGGCAATTGGGCGTTGCCAGTCGCGCTCGGGAATAGGGAGGCAAGATGAAGTACTTGAAAGGGCTGGTCCTTGCTGCGGCGATGGCAGCTGTATTTGTGGTCTTCGGGGCCGCGACGGCTTCGGCGACGGTGGTCTGTAAAACGAAAACGAGTCCTTGCGCGTCGCCTTATCTGAAAGGGACGCTGTTCAAAGGGACGCTGACGCCGGGGACGACGGCGGTGTTCAAAGCCGGGTTCGCGACGATCGAATGCACTCAGGGAGAGGGCTCGATCGAAACGACGACCAACGGCAGCGCCACCGAAACAGTCAAAGGCGTGACAAAAACGCTCAGCTTCGGCGGCTGCAACGCAATCCTCAACGTCCTCAAAACCGGCTCCGGGGAAATCCACTGGACCAGCAAATACAACGGCACCTTCACAGCTTCAGGCATCGAAATCACAGCGAGCAGCCTCGGCGTCGACTGCATCTACGG
>DASZDI010000326.1:0-3040 GCA_035942135.1 Solirubrobacterales bacterium
ATCAACCGCAGTCGGTGAGCCCGTAATCCCGCGCGAGCTTGTTCGCTTCTTTGAACGGGCCGCCGTCTTCGGCCAGGAACAGGCTCGGGTTCTCTTCGCCTTCCGCGAGCGCTTTTTCCGCGGCGCTGAAGATCTTGTCGACCTTCTGCTCCTCCGCGCTGGGAGCGTCAAGGGCCCGCAGTTCGTTGATCTGCCGCTTGACCATGGGGACGAAGAACTCTTCGGCCCCTTCGATCAGAGCAGCTTCGCTCAGCTGTTCGTTCTGGGAAAGGTTCTTCTCTTTCGCGAAGCGTTCGAATTCAGCTTCGACTTCTTTGTTGAATTTGGCGCAGATCGCGTTGCCCTGTTTGACGAACTCGACTTTCGTCAGCTCGCTCGTGGTCTCGGTGCTGTCGTCGCTGCCCCCGCATCCCGCAGCGACCATCGCGATCGCGGCGACTGCGGCGAGCAGCGCGATGAACGGCTTGCTCACCAGGTTCTCCTCTTCCTCGTTGATCGGAACAGGCGCAACTTACCGTTCCGCCGAGTATTCAGACCCGCTGGATCAGCGTGCCGGTGCCGAGCCCGCCGCCGCAGCACATCGTCACCAGGCCCATCTCCTTGTCGGAGCGCTCCATCTCGTGCAGCAGGCTGGTGATCAACCGGGCGCCGGTCGAGCCGAGCGGATGGCCGAGGGCGATCGCGCCGCCGTTGACGTTGACGCGGTCCATGTCCGGGTCGAGCTCGCGGCGCCAGGCGGCGACGACCGAGGCGAAGGCCGCGTTGATCTCGACCAGGTCGATGTCGTCCATCGTCATCCCGTTGCGCTCGAGCAGCTTTTCGGTCGCCGGAATCGGGCCGGTCAGCATGATCACCGGGTCGACGCCGACCGTGGTCTGGTCGAAGATCCGCGCCCGCGGCTTCAGCCCCAGCGCGTCGGCCTTCTCCCTCGCCATCAGCAGCACCGCGGCGGCGCCGTCGGAGACCTGCGACGAGTTGCCGGCGGTGATCTTGCCGTCCTCCTTGAAGGCGGGCTTCAGCTGCGAGAGGCCCTCGATCGTCGTCTCCCGCAGGCCCTGGTCGGTGGCGTAGGTGTCGCCGTTGACCTGGATCGGCACGATCTCGCGCTCGAAGCGCCCCTCCTCGGTTGCCTTCGCGGCGAGCTGCTGGGAGCGCAGGCCGAGCTCGTCGAGCTCGGAGCGGGGGATCTCCCATTGGTCGGCGATCATCTCCGCCGAGAGGCCCTGCGGGATCAGGTTGTAGCGCTCCATCAGCTCGGGCGAGAAGGCGATCCCGTGCTCTTCCATCACCTTGTAGGAGTCGGCGAAGGAGATGTGGCCCATGTGCTCGACCCCGCCGCCGATCGCGACGTCGTGGACGCCGGCGGCGACCAGGGCGGAGGCGAAGTTGACCGCCTGCTGAGCGGAGCCGCACTGGCGGTCGACCGTCGTCGCCGGGACCTCCTGCGGCAGCCCGGCCTCGAGCCAGGCGTTGCGGCCGATGTTCAGCCCCTGCTCGCCGAACTGCTGGACGCAGCCGGCGATCACGTCGCCGACCTCGTTCGGGTCGACGCCGGCGCGCTCGACCAGCTCCGCGTAGGTGCGGGCGAGGAGGTTGGAGGGATGGAGGTCCTTGTAGTAGCCCTTCTCCGGGTGGCCGCGGCCGATCGGGGTGCGGACCGCCTCGACGATGACCACCTCTCGCCCGCCGAACCTGCCGTTGCCGTTGTCCATCGCAGCCTCCGTTCTCTGAAAGATCGTCGGCCACGCGCGGCGCGGCCTCTTCTTGAGGGTAGCCGACTGACTGGTCAGTCAACCAGGGATGACGGCCGCGCGGCGCCCTCACGTCATCGCGCCGTCGATGCGTGATAGAAGCCCCGGCCAATGAGCGCTAACCAGGGTTACTCGAGTCCGGGGATCGCGGGCAGCGGGGCGATTGCCACCGGCCTTGCCGCGGTTTCAACCACCACCGCAGACACGATTCTGCTTGCGCGCAGCGAGGCCTCGGCCTGGCGCGCCGAGGAGAAAGTCGTCGCCGCCTGCGCCAAGATCGAGGGCGCCGCGCCCTCGCGGCTGCGGGTCACCACCGACCCCAAGGACCTCGCCGACTGCGACGTCATCGTCGAGGCGATCGTCGAGGAGGTGGCGCCGAAGGCCGAGCTGCTGCGGGCGATCGCCGAGGCCTGCCCGAACGCCGACCTCGGGACCACGACCTCCTCGCTCAGCATCGGCGAGATCGCCGAGGCCGCCGGCACCCCCGCCCTCTTCGGCTTCCACGTCTTCAACCCGGTGCCGCGGATGAAGCTGGTCGAGGTCTGCATCCCCGACGGCGCCGAGGCCGCCCGCGAGAAAGCGCTCGCCTGGTGCGCCGCCCTCGGCAAGACCGCGGTCGAGGTGCCCGACGAAGCCGGCTTCGTCGTCAACCGCCTCCTCTTCCCCTACCTCTTCGACGCCGTGCGGATGATCGAACGGACCGGCATGGAGCCCGGCGCGGTCGACACCTGCATGAAGCTCGGCGCCGGCCACCCGATGGGCCCCCTCGCCCTCCTCGACTTCGTCGGCCTCGACGTCTCCCGAGCAATCGGCGACGCCCTCTACGCCGAATCCAACGAGCCGACCCACAAGCCGCCGGAGCTGATGGTGAAGATGGAGAGCGAAGGCAAACTGGGCCGCAAGAGCGGCGCCGGTTTCTACAGCTACGACTGAGGCCCCGAGCATTCCGTAGGAACGAGCTCCCGCCGACCCCCAGGGTCCAGCCGCTCCCGCATCCGACTTTCTACACAGCGGGCTGGGGCAAAAGTCGGCTACGCGATCCACAACTCAAGTCGGGGTGGCGGGGAGGGGGACCGGGTGCCCTCCCTCATAAGCTCAAGGACCAACCCCCGAAGCGCGCCAAGCCCCCCAGCTGCGCAACGGCTTCTGAGGGAGGGCACCCGGTCCCCCCTCCGCCACCACCGAATCAGTCCGCCTTCGCCGCTTTGTTCTTCCCCGACAAGTCCCAGATCACGTCAGCCTCGGAGATTCCCTGGCGGCGGGCGGAGATCTCGATCTCGTCCCAGGGG
>DASZDI010000327.1:0-5220 GCA_035942135.1 Solirubrobacterales bacterium
GGTCAAGCTGGGGATCATCCCGGGCTTCGGCGGCACCCAACGGCTGGCGCGGCTGGTCGGGACGAACAAGGCGCTGGAGATGAACCTGGTCGGCGACGCGATCCTCGCCGGGGAGGCGCTGGAACTCGGCCTCGTCAACCGCGTCGTCCCCGACCACGAGCTGTTCGAGACGGCGCTGATGTGGGGCCGCAAGCTCGCCGGCCAGGCGCCGGTCGCGGTCGAGCAGATCAAGTCCGTCTCCCACCAGGGCGACATCGACGAGGGCATCGAGGCCGAGAAGCGGGGCTTCGCCGCCGCGTTCGCGAGCGAGGATGCCGAAGAGGGCATCGGCGCCTTCCTCGGCAAACGCAGCCCGAAGTGGAGCGGCAGGTAGCGACCTCTGACGCCGTGGAGCGACTGGCCGAGCTCCTCGGCCGGTCGCGCCGCGCCGTCGCCCTGACCGGCGCCGGGGTCTCGGTGCCGTCGGGGATCCCGGACTTCCGCACCCCGGAGACGGGGTTGTGGGCGAAGGTCGACCCGATGGAGGTCGCCCACATCGACGTCTTCGAGCGTGAGCCGGAGCGCTTCTGGTCCTACTACCGGCCGCGCTTCCAGGCGCTCGGGGACAAAGAGCCGAACCGCGCCCACGAGGCGCTGGCGGAGATGGAGCGGCGGGGGCTGATCGAGGGCGTGATCACGCAGAACATCGACCGCCTGCACCGGGCGGCGGGGTCGGAGAACGTGATCGAGGTCCACGGCTCGATCGAGACCTCCTCCTGCACCGCCTGCGGAGCGTCCTTCGGCCTGGAGGAGGCGGAGTCGCTCTTCGACGGACGCGGGGTCGCCGTCTGCTCGGCCTGCGGCGGCGCGGTCAAACCCGACGTCGTCCTCTTCGGCGAGATGCTGCCCGCCGCGGCGATCTCCCGCGCGACCGAGCTGGCCGAAGGCGCCGAGCTGATGCTCTGCGTCGGCTCCTCGCTGGCGGTCCACCCGGTGGCGGGACTGCCGCAGCTGACCCTCGGCCGCGGCGGCCGGCTGGCGATTGTCACCAAGGGCGAGACCCCCTACGACCGCGACGCCGAGCTGAAGCTCGAGGGCGAGGTCGACGAGGAGCTGACGGCGCTGCTGGCAGCGCTCGACCGATGAGTGGATCTCTGCCCGACGCCGTCGTCTTCGACAACGACGGCCTCCTCCTCGACACCGAGTCGGTCTGGACCCGG
This sequence comes from Solirubrobacterales bacterium, assembly GCA_035942135.1. Classification (GTDB taxonomy): domain Bacteria; phylum Actinomycetota; class Thermoleophilia; order Solirubrobacterales; family 70-9; genus VAYN01. Next base: position 1,200 of record DASZDI010000327.1, read on the forward strand.
GCCGAGCAGGACCTCTTCGAGCTGCGCGGCAAGGACTTCACCCCCGCCGACAAGCTGGAGCTGGTCGGCACCTCCGCCGAGATCGCCGGCGGCATCCTCGAGCGGCGGCTGGAGGAGCCGGGGCGGGCGGCGGAGCTGATCGAGGAGCTGAACGAGCTCGTCGTCGCCGAGCTCGAGCACGGGGTGGAGGCGATGATCGGCGCCCGCGAGCTGCTCGAGCGCCTGCGCGAGCGCGGCACCCCGATCGGCCTCGTCTCCAACTCCCCGCTCCGCTTCGTCCGCCGCTCGATCGAGCTGGCGGGCTTCGAGGACTTCTTCGACGTCGTCCTCAGCGCCCACGAGGTCGCGGCCCCGAAGCCGGCCCCCGACCCCTACTTGGAGGCCTGCCGAAGGTTGGGCGTGGAGCCCGGCCCCACCGTCGTCGCCCTGGAGGACTCCCCGACCGGCGTCGCCGCCGCCCGCGCCGCCGGTCTCACCGTGATCGGCGTCCCCTCGATCGAGGGCATCGCCCTGGAGGAGGCACACCACCTGGCGGAGTCGCTGATGGACGCGGTGGTGGCCCGGCAGCTCGCTTTCTAGGGCCGAGCGAGAAATTTTCGGCGGCGTGTCGATTGCGCGGGATCTCGTTCGTCGTATGGGTAGAGGCGGGAGATATGGCTTCCGCGGAGACGAGCGAAAGGACTTGAAGATGAGGGTGATGGCGATCGTGAAGGCGAGCAAGGACTCCGAGGCCGGGAAGATGCCGAGCGAGGAGTTGCTGGCCGCGATGGGCAGGTTCAACGAAGAGATGGCCGAGGCGGGGGTGCTGCTGGCCGGGGAGGGGCTGCACCCTTCTTCCAAGGGGGCGCGGGTCAGCTTCGGCGGTGGCGAGCGGACCGTGACCGACGGGCCGTTCACCGAGACGAAGGAGCTGATCGCGGGCTTCTGGCTGATGCAGGTGGACTCCTTCGAGGAGGCGGTGGAATGGATCAAGCGCTGCCCCGACCCGCACGAAGAAGGCGGCGAGATCGAGATCCGTCAGGTCTTCGAGGCCGAGGACTTCGGCGAGGAGTTCACGCCGGAGCTGCGCGAGCAGGAGGAGCAGGTCCGGGACAAGGCGGAGCGCAACCAGAACTAAGGCTCAGGTCGAGGGTTAGCCTCGGAGGATGCGCCGACGGCGCAGGACCCGCTCGCTGATCTCGAGCAGCTCCTGCACCGATTTCCGGCGCTCCTCCGGCAGCTCTCCTTGCAGGGCGGCGTTTGCCGCCTCGCCCGCATCGGAGCGCCGGGCCTGCAGCGTTCCCATGTCCTCCTCGTGGGCCGGGTCGGCCAGGGCGCCCTTCAGCTCGACCAGCAGGGCCTCCAGGCCGACCCGCAGCTGCAGCGCCGCCTCGCGGTCGCGGCGGGCATCGAGGTCAGCGCGGGCTCGCAGCAGCAGCGTCTCGCAGGCGTCGAGGCGCTCGCGGCCGCGGAGGACGGCGGCGACCCGTTCCTGCGGGCGCAGCTCATCCTCGCGGCGGCGGCGGCGGGAGGAGGAGCGGGGGGCGAGGTCGATCTGCCGGGCCTCGCTGAAGCGTCCCTCCGCCGCCTCCTCGCCGCTGCCGAAGCCGATCAGCACCCGCTCCGCCCGCTCCGGGGCGAGCTCGTTCGGAGAGGTGGGGTCGGCGGCGGCGACGGCCTGTGCGTGGAGGGCGCGGTTGAGCAGGGCGATCCCCTCCTCGGCGAGGACCTCGACGGTGTCCTCGGCCTCGCAGGCCTCGTCGAGCCAGCGGGCCGCCTGCTCGGCGGCCTCGAAGGGGGCGAAGGCGCGGATCGCGGTGGCGCGGGTGAGGGCGACCGCTGCCACGTCCTCCTCCGGGCCGGCGTTGCGGCCACGGCGGCGTCGACGGCTCGCGGCGGGGGGTGCCCCGATCGTCTGCAGGACGAGGACGCTCTCCGCTTCGCCCGCCTCGTCCGCGCGCGCGAGGTAGCGGCCGTCCGCCAGCGGCACCGGCCCGGCGAAGTCGAACTGCACGAATCCGAATAGCTTGGTCAGAGGGCGATTCTTGCCGCTCAGCGCGACTCGTGCCTGGTCACTCGACGGCGGTGAGGCCGCCGTTGGGCTGGTCCGGCACCGCGTACTTGGAGGGATTGACCGGCACGCTCGGGTTTTCGATCTCGCCGAGGCGGTTGATCAGGCGCTGCCACTGGTCTGGCTTCAGCAGGGCCGAGAACTGGGCTTCGAGGGCGCTCTCGACCGGGTGGTAGCCGACGTGGACGTGGTCGTAGTGGTCGGCCATCGCGAAGCTGGCCGGGCCCGGCAGGTCCTGCAGCGAGATCACCTGGTGCGGGGCCATCGTCCCCTGCAGGCGCAGGATCTCGTGGAGCAGTTCGTCGGTGAGCGACCCTGGCCCCTGGTTGCCGGTCACCGGCGTGCCGTTGATCGCGGCGATGTCGACGGCGGTGCCGGTCGTGTGCTCGGAGACGTTGCCGGAGGTGGTGAGGAGGCCGTGGCCGCACTGCAGGGAGGTGACGGTCAGCCGGAAGCCCTTCACCCGCAGGTACTCGAGCATCGCCAGGATGCGGCGGTCGATCCTGCCGCCGGCGATGTCTTCGCGGCCGCATTCGTAGATCTCCAGGCCCTCGTCGGCGAGGACCCGTTTGACCAGCGCCTCCTTGGAGAGGAGCAGGACGCCGGCGCCGCTGAGGCGGGCGAACGGGCTCTTGCCCTTGGCGCGGTAGATCGCCGTCGCCTCGAGCAGCTTCCAGCCGTCGAGGATCGGCTTCGGGTCGATCCGCGGCGCGCCCTTGCCGGCCGGGCGGATCGAGAAGTTGATGTGGGGGTCGATCTCCGCCTCCGCCGCGGCGACCCGAGCGAGGACGGTGCCGGCGATCACCTTCGAGCCGACCTTCAGCGAGCCCTTGCCGCTGGCGGCGACGGCGGCTTCGAGGCCGGCCGGGGTCTGGCTCGCGCCCTTGCCGTCGACGCGGTGGGGCAGCGCCCGCAGTCGCGGCCGCAGGTTCTCGCTTTCGACCGGGACCCGCTTCTCCTTGCCGGTCGGCATCACCACCAGCCGGCGGTCGCGGACGAGGCGGCCGAGTTCGGCATAGGTGTAGCGGTTGCCGTAGGTATCTTCGAGGACGACGAAGTTGCCGAGCTTCTCGGAGCGGCCGAGGCTGCGGATCACCCCGTCGTTGACGGCGACGACCGGCGCGCCCTCGGCGGCGAAGATGTTGATCCCGCGCGGGGTGGGGGAGGAGGAGATGACTTCGGCGGCGTTTCCGTAGCCCTCGGCCTCGCCGCTCTCCAGCGCCTCGCGGGCGGCGACGTCGTCGGCGTAGCGGGCGTCGGCGGCGATCGGGAAGTGAGCGCCCTCGGTGAGGCCGGTCAGCGAGCCGACCAGGTCGGAGGGGAGGCGGCCGTAGGCGCGGGCGTAGAGGAGCACCTCCTGCACGTACCAGTCGGCGTGGTTGTAGGCGAAGATCGCCTGGTAGAGGTCGTCGTGGGCGCCGGCGATCTTCAGGTAGTTGGCCGCGGCGCAGATCGCGTCGACCGGGTTGTAGAGGTCTTTGCGACCGTCGCCGTTGGCGTCGACTCCGAAGGCTTCCCAGCTCGAGGGCAGGAACTGCATCCAGCCGATCGCGCCGGCGCTGGAGACGTTGGTGTTGGTGCCGAAGGCGGTCTCGATTTTGTTGATCGAGGCGAGCACCTCCCAGGGGATCCCGTATTCGGTTCCGCAGGCCTGGTAGATCGGCAGCAGGAAGGGCGGGATTTCGAAGGAGTCGATGACGAAGTTCGGGACTCCGATCGGGGCCGGGCCGAAGGGCGCGATCGTCGTCGTCGGGTTGGCGACGGTGGGGGAGCCGCCGTCGGAGTACTGGGAGCCGCCGTCGGGACCGTCCGGGAGGGGCTGGTCGCCGCCGCCGTTGGCGCTGGGGGCGCTGACGCCGCCGCTGTTGCCGCCGCCGGGGACTTCGAGTTCGTCGTTGCGGGAGACGCCCTTGCCGCCGCCGGAGCCGTTGCCCGCGCCGCCGCCGCCGATGCCCGTGCCCTGCTCGACGC
>DASZDI010000328.1:0-5302 GCA_035942135.1 Solirubrobacterales bacterium
GGGGTCGATCCGCAGCAGCTTGCCGAGCAGCACCTCCTTGTTCTGGGCGTTGTCGGGCGGGTCGCCGGCGCTGCCGCCGTCGCCGGTCGCGAAGAAGAGGAGGTTGCCGAGGAACTGCAGCTGGCCGCCGTTGTGGTTGGAGTTTTCGGCGTGGGGGATGCGGATCACCTCGCGGCGGGACCCGCGCGAGGCCCGGGTGGCCCTGCGGCGGCGGAACTCGTCGACCCGGATCGCCCCCTCGGCGTCCGTGTAATAGGCGTAGAAGCGCTTGCTGCGGGCATAGTCGGGCGGGAAGGCGATCGAGAGCAGGCCGCGCTCGCCGCCGTAGTTGACCAGGCCGCGCAGGTCCAGGAACGTGCTCTTGCGCCCGTTCCGCAGCACCATCACCCGGCCCGGCTGCTCGACCACGAAGAGCAGCTGCGGGAAGCCGGGGGCACCGGTGACGTAGACGGGGCTGTCGAAGGAGCCGATCCGCTTCAGCCCAACGCCGCCCTGGGCCCGGGCGGCGCGATCGCCCCCCGCCTGCGGTCCGCCCTGCGTCTCCGCGTCCTTCGCCGAGCCGCAGGCGGGCAGCGCCAGCGCCAGCAGCACCGCGAGCAGCGTCGAGGCCTTACTCGCCCTTGCCCTTTTTGCCCTGCTTGATCTCAACGATCTCGCCGTCGTCGGTGACTTCGGTGTCCGGCAGCCGCTCGGTGACTTCGGTCGCGAAGGAGCCGCCCGGGGCGACGCCGCCCTCGGTCTCGGCCTTGGCGGCGGGGCTGGGGCCGGCGTCGATGCTGTAGAGCAGCGTGTACTTCCCGGCCCGCACCGCGCTCAGTTTCCAGACCGCCCTGACCGTCTCGCCGGCCTCGACTTCGCCGAAGTCGAAGGTCTTGCGGTTGGCGGTCGAGGCGCCGCCGGGGTCGCTCGAGCCGTGCAGGCGCGGGTAGGTCTCGGCCAGGATCCAGACCGGTCGTTCCGGCTGGGCGAGCTCGGGCTGGGGATCGCTGACGGCGAAGGGGAGGGAGGAGTTGACTCCCCGCTTGCCGGCGATCGTGAAGGTGACGCTCAGCCCCGGCACCGGCCGGTCGCCGGTGTTGCGGATGCCGAGCCGCAGCAGCGAGGTCTGGCCCAGGCGCTGCGGGCTGGGGAACTCGGCTTCGGTCACCTTGACCCGGAAGGTCCCGGTCGGTTCGCTCCGCTCCGAGGAGGGCGAGTCGTCGCCGCCGCAGGCGCCGAGCAGCGCCGCCGCCGTCAGCGCGACCAACCCCGTCGCGATGACCTGGAGGCGGGTGCGCCGGGAGTGTCGTCCGGTTCCCCGCAAAGCGGCCCGAACATAGCACGGGGTTTGGCCGCATTCGCAGGCGTTTCCCGCACCTGGAAGGGGTTAGCCGGATCTCAACACGCGGCTAACGGTCGGGCCTGACTCATCCCCTAGACTGCTGCGCACCGAGTGGGGCGTCGCGCGCGTGCGGCGCAGCTCGGAGGAGGAGCAGATGGTCGGATCCGCGGTCAACAGAGCGTTCCTGCCCGCCAAGTCGCTGTTCGAGCAGGTGGGGGAGATGATGATCCTCACCGCGCGGACGATCGTCTCGGCGGTCAAGCCGCCGTACCCCTACGGCGAGGAGTTCATCGGCCAGTTCCTCTTCGCCCTGCAGCTCTGCTGGTTCCCGCTGCTGGTCTCGACCGTCGCCTTCGGCTTCGGCGCCCCGGGCCTGCAGGCGGCCAACTTCCTCTCGCTCTTCGGCGCCCTCGACCGCCTCGGCGGCTTCTTCGTCCTCGCCTCGATCCGCGAGTTCGCGCCGTTCGTGACCGCGGTGGTCGTCGCCGGCGTCGCCGGCACCGCGATCACCGCCGACCTCGGCGCCCGCAAGATCCGCGAGGAGCTCGACGCCCTCCAGGTGCTCGGCGTCGACCCGATCAAGAACCTGGTCGTGCCGCGCTTCCTCTCGCTGATGCTGATCACCGGCCTGCTCGACATCTACGCGCTGGTCTTCGGGATCAGCGGCGGCATCCTCACCGAGATCCTCTACAACCAGCCGCTCGGCGGCTTCTTCGCGACGCTCTTCTCCAACGCCTCGATCACCGACCTCTGGGGCTCGGTGATCAAGTGCACCCTCTTCGGCGCCCTGATCGCGATCGTCTGCTGTTACAAAGGGATGACCGCCTCCGGTGGTGCCGCCGGCGTCGGCCGTGCCGTCAACGAGGCCGTCGTCATCTCCTTCATGGGCGTCTTCGCCTTCAACTACGTCTTCACCCAGACCCTGCTCGCCACCAACCCCGAGCTGCAGACGATCCGATGAACGCCTGGCTGGCGGTCCCGCGCAACTGGCTCGACTCGCTCGGGGAGATCGCCCGCTTCGGCTCGCGCGTCGCCGGCCTCGTCTACTCCGGCCGCGTCCTCCGCTTCTTCGGCGAGAGCCTGCGCCAGGCGGGCATCCTGATCCTCGGCTCCGCCCTGATCATCTGGGGCCTCGTCTTCACCCTCGGCCTGCAGTGCGGGATCGAGGGCGCCTACCTGCTCCGCGCCCAGGGCGCGCCCGCCTACGCGGGCGTCTTCTCGGCCTGGTGCGACCTGCGCGAGATCATGCCCTACGCCTTCGGCTACATGCTCGCGGCCAAGGTCGGGACCGGGATCGTCGCCGAGCTCGGCGCGATGCGGATCTCCGACGAGATCGACGCGCTCGAGGTGATGGGGGTGCCGCCGGTCACCTTCCTCTGCGCGACCCGCCTGCTGGCGGCCTGGATCTCGTTCCCGTTCATGTACCTGGTCGGGATCGGGATCATGTACCTGGCCAGCTACCTCGCCGTGGTCGAGCAGATCGGCGACGTCTCCTCGGGCGGCTACTTCCTGATCTTCTGGATGTTCCAGAACCCTCCCGACCTGATCTTCAGCCTGACCAAGGGAATGTTCATGGCGACCGCGATCGTGCTGGTCGGCTGCTACTACGGCTACACCGCGTCGGGTGGGCCGGTCGGGGTGGGGACCGCGACGGCGAAGTCGATGGTCCTCAACATCGTCTTAGTCCACATCATCGGGATGCTCGGAACCCTGGTCTTCTGGGGAGCCAACCCGCGTGCGCCGATAGGAGGCTGAAGTGTCGATCGAGGAGAAAAGCGGCTTCGAAGCGGAAGAGGACCGCCGCGAGGAAGAGGAACTGCGCGACGAGACGGCTCAGCGCGAAGCGCCGCCGGAGGTCGTCACCGACAGCACGCCCGGCCACCCCGAAAGCGCCACCGCCGAAGGGCCTTACGTGAGCGAGGACGGGGCCACGATGGGCCGCGACTTCGTCATCCCCGGGGTCAACCCGCGCGATCACGACCCCTACAAATTCCACACCGGCGTCAAGCGCGACCACGGCGGCGAGGACGCGATCGAGATCATCGACCTGGTCAAACAGTTCGGCCGCGCCCGCATCCTCAACGGCCTCAACCTGGGCCTGCCGGAGGACCAGGTCTCGATGGTCCTCGGCCCCTCGGGCACCGGCAAGAGCGTGCTGATCAAGCACATCGTCGGCCTGCTCTACCCGGACTCCGGCGACGTCCTCGTGCACGGGGAGTCGATCCCGAACATGACCGACGACGAACTCTTCGAGGTGCGGAAAAAGTTCGGCCTGCTGTTCCAGGACGGCGCCCTCTTCGGCTCGATGAACATCTACGACAACGTCGCCTTCCCGCTGCGCCAGCACACCGACAAAGGCGAGGAGGAGATCGGCGAGATCGTCAACCGCCGGCTCAAAGAGGTCGGGCTCACCGAGGCCACCTTCAAGATGCCGAACGAGCTCTCCGGCGGCATGCGCAAGCGCGCCGGCTTCGCCCGGGCGCTGGTGCTGGAACCGGCGATCGTGATGTTCGACGAGCCCGACTCGGGCCTCGACCCGGTCCGCACGGCGCTGCTCTGCGAGCTGATCCGCGAGGTCCACGCCGAGAACGGCGGCTGCTACCTGGTGATCAGCCACGACCTCGGCACCGCCCGCCGGATCGCCGACTTCATCGCCGTGCTGTGGAGCGGCAAGATCGTCGAGTCAGGCCCCAAAGAGGAGCTGTTCGACTCGAGCAACCCGTTCGTCAGCCAGTTCCTCAACGCTGACGTCAGCGGGCCGCTCTCGATGGACTAGATGCGCAGTCCATCCAGGCGGGGCTCCGGAAGCCGGCTCGGCCGCCTCGCGGCCTGGGCCGCCAGGCATGCGCGGCCGGTCCTCCTCGCCGCTGTCCTCCTCGCGGTCCTCGCCGCCGTCGGCGCGACCCGGATCCCGACCGACGCCGGGGTCGACACCCTCGTCGACTCCGACTCCGCCACCTACGCGGCGACGCAGCAGGTGCGCGAGGAGTTCGGCGAAGAACCGATCGTCGTCCTCGCCAAGGGCGAACTGCCACAACTCGTCCTCACCGACAACCTCTTCAAGCTGCTGAGGCTGGAGGGCTGCCTGGCGGGGAAGGTGCCGGAGGGCGCCGAGCCGATCCCGGGGCCCTGCGCCGAGCTGGCGGAGCTGGGCGCGGTCGAGTTCCTCACCGGCCCGGCGACCTTCCTCAACGAGTCGGTGGTGCAGATCGACAACCAGCTGCGCCGGCTGGCCGAAAACGTCCCCGCCGACCGCTTCCGCGAATACCTGCTCGCGGTGGCGACGAGGTACGGGATCACCAGCGCCCCCAGCATCGCCAACGAAGACTTCGTCGCCACCGTCGTCTTCGACTTCGCCCGCCCGCGCGGCACCCCGAAGGCGCGCCTCTCCTACCTCTTCCCCAACGCCCGCTCGGCCCAGATCGTGATCCGGCTGAAGCCGGGCCTGAGCGAGTCCGAGCGGCACCGGGCGATCGAGCTGATCGAAGCGGCGGTCGCCGACACGAACCCCCGTAAAGCCTGCAAGGAAGGCGGTGAGCCCGCGCCGTGCTTCGAGCTCGAACGCGGCAGTTACGTCGTCTCCGGCGCCCCGGTCGTGATCGACGGCGTCGCCCGCGCCCTCGAGAACGCCCTCCTCGTCCTCTTCGCGATCGCCGTCGCGGCGATGGCGCTCGTCCTCTTCCTCGTCTTCCGCTCGCGTTGGCCGCTGCTTCCCCTGGCGATCGCCCTGGTCGCGGCCGGGATCGCCTTCGGCCTGCTCGCGCTCGTCGGCGGCTCCCTGACGATGGCCTCGATCGCCGCGCTGCCGATCCTGATCGGCCTCGTCGTCGACTACGCGATCCAGTTCCAGGCCCGCTTCGACGAGGCCCTGACGCGCCCCGGGACCAGAGATGGTCGGAGCGCACCCGGCCGAGCCGGGTGCTCCCGCACGACGCGGGCGGCCGCCGTTACGGCCGCGACCGTCGGCGGGCCCACCATCCT
>DASZDI010000329.1:0-3010 GCA_035942135.1 Solirubrobacterales bacterium
CCTCACCGACGCCGGCAAGATCGACACCCACACCGCCGTCGCCACCACCGTCCACCCGATCCAGATCCTGCGCCAGCACCTGATGGTCACCGACCACGACCTCCCCTGCGACCTGATCGCGACCCCGCGCGCGGTGATCGAGATCGAGCGCCAGTACGACCGCCCGCGCGGCATCCTCTGGGACCACCTGCAGCCACCGCAGATCCGTGAGATTCCCGTGCTGGAAAGAATGGGCTATGCCTGATCTGAGCGAGGCCGCGAAGGCGGCCCTCTTCCCCGGCTCGGACTACGGCAACCCCGATCCCGAATGGCTGCGGATCGACTGGCGGGAGCACCTGCGCCGGGTCGACCTGCCCGGCGCCGCCCAGGTCAACTACGTCGACATCGGCGAGGGCGAGCCGATCATCTTCGTCCACGGGATCGCCGGCTGCTGGAAGAACTGGCTCGAGAACATCCCCCACTTCGCCCGCAGCCACCGGGTGATCGCGCTCGACCTGCCGGGGTTCGGCCAGAGCCCGTTGCCCTCGTGGGAGATCTCGATGAGCAACTACGGGCGGCTGATCCACGACCTCTGCGAGCGCCTCGGGCTCGACCACGTGGCGGCGCTGGTCGGCAACTCGATGGGCGGCTTTGTCTCGACCGAGGCGGTGATCGAGGAGCCGGAGCGGTTCGACCGCCTCGTCCTCATCTCCGCGGCCGGGATCAGCTTCGCCGAGTGGCAGTCGCGCCACGCGCAGATGGCGGGCCGGGCGATCAAGGCGGCAGGGCCTCTGCTGACCGGCGACCGTCGCGCCTGGCTGACCCGGCCGCGAGGGCGGAAGCTCGCCTTCGGCCGACTCTTCCGCAACCCCAACAAGCTGCGGCCCGAGCTCCTCGCCGAGCAGGGCAACCCCGGTCTGCGGGCGCTCGGCTTCGGCGACGCGCTGGCGGCGATCTGGGGCTACGACACCCGCGAGCGGCTGCCCGAGATCGAAATCCCCACCCTCGTCGTCTGGGGCCTGAACGACCAAATCGTCCCCGTCGAAGCAGCACTCGGGTACCACCGCCTCATCCCCCGCTCCCGCCTGGAGATCTTCGAGCGCACCGGCCACCTCCCCATGCTCGAGCGCCCACAACGCTTCAACCCCCTCGTCGAACAGTTCATCGACTCCTCCCGGCCATTGCGAGCGCAGCAGGACGACACCGTTATCGGGTAGCGATCGGTGAGGGGCCGGGTGCCCCTTCTCCAGAGGCTCCTGGACAAAGGCTTCGAACCCTGAGCAGTGACCCCAGCTGCGCGACGGCCTCTGGAGAAGGGGCACCCGGCCCCTCGTCCAGCTCTCCCTGACGACTAGGTGATCGCGCCCTTGGAAGCCGAGGAGACCGTGGCGGCGTACTTGGCCATGACGCCGCGGGTGTAGAGGGGGTCCGGCGACTCGTATTCGGCGATGCGCTTGGCGATCTCCTCGTCGGAGAGGGCGACGTCGAGGCGGCGGTTGTCGATGTCGACGGTGATCTCGTCGCCCTCGCGGATCGCGGCGATCGGGCCGCCCTTGGCCGCCTCGGGGGCGACGTGGCCGATCATCAGCCCGCGGGTGGCGCCGGAGAAGCGGCCGTCGGTGACCATCGCCACGCTCTCGCCGAGGCCCTCGCCGACGATCGCGGCGGTGACCTGCAGCATCTCGCGCATCCCGGGGCCGCCGACCGGGCCCTCGTTGCGGATCACGACGATGTCCCCCGGCTTGATCTTCTGGTCCTTGACCGCGCGGAAGCACTCCTCTTCGGACTCGAAGACGCGGGCGGGGCCGGTCTGCTGCCGCCGCTCGGTGCCGGCGACCTTGACCACCGACCCTTCCGGGGCGAGGTTGCCGCGCATGATCGCGAGGCCGCCTTCGGGCTTCAGCGGGTTCTCGACCTGGCGCACGACTTCCTGGCCCGGGGCCTCGGTGGCGGCAGCGGCTTCCTCGCCGATCGTCTTGCCGGTGACGGTGATCGCCTCACTGTGGAGGATTCCCGCTTTGGCGAGGCGCTTGAGGATCACCGGCACGCCGCCGGCGGCGTAGAGGTCGGTGGCGACGAAGCGGCCGCCGGGCTTGAGGTCGGCGAAGAGCGGCGTCTGCCGGGAGATCTTCTCGAAGTCGTCCATCGTCAGCTCGATCCCGAGCTCGTGGGCGAGCGCGATCAGGTGCAGGACCCCGTTGGTCGAGCCGCCCGAGGCGCAGACGCAGGCGATCGCGTTCTCCAGCGACTCGCGGGTGATGATCTTGCTCGGCCGCAGGTCCTCGACGAGGACGTTGATCACCAGCTCGCCGATCTTCTCGGCGACGGTCGACTTGTCGTCGTCTTCGGCCGGGACCATCGCCGAGCCACCGGCGCTGATCCCCAGCGCCTCGAAAGCGCAGGCCATCGTATTGGCGGTGAACTGGCCGCCGCAGGCGCCGGCGCCGGGGCTGGCGACGCCCTCGAGCTCGCGCAGTTCCTCGTCGCTCATGTCGCCTTTGTTGTGGGCGCCGATCGCCTCGAAGATGTCGAGGATGGTGACGTCGCGGCCGTGCCAGTGGCCGGGGGCGATCGAGCCGCCGTAGAGCAGGACCGAGGGCACGTCGAGTCGGGCCAGCGCCATCGCGCAGCCGGGGATCGTCTTGTCGCAGGCGCAGAGGGCGACGATCGCGTCGAACTGGTAGCCGCGGGCCATCAGCTCGATCGAGTCGGCGATCACCTCGCGGCTGACCAGCGAGGCCTTCATCCCCTGGGTGCCCATCGTCACCCCGTCGGAGACGGCGACCGTGTTGAACTCCATCGGCGTCCCGCCGGCGGCGCGGACGCCCGCTTTGACGTGCTCGGCCAGCGCGCGGAGGTGGAAGTTGCAGGGCATCGCCTCGGTCCAGGTGTTGGCGATCCCGATCGTCGGCTTGCTGAGCGCGTCGTCGTCGAACCCGATCCCCTTCAGGTACGCTCGCGCCTGCGCCCGGTCCGGGCCATCCAGGATGACCCGGCTGCGACTGCGGAGGTCGTCGTTCACCGCTGGCTC
>DASZDI010000330.1:0-2595 GCA_035942135.1 Solirubrobacterales bacterium
GATCTACACCGAGCCCGTGAAGTCGGAGCTGATCGGCCGCCGGGTCGAGGAAATCAAGGCCCGCGGCGCCGTCGTCTGCGGCTCGCTGACCCCGCAGAAAGTCCGCGAGCACTACGAGGTGGCGGTCGAGGCCGGCCTCGACATCCTCGTCGTCCAGGGCACGGTGATCTCGGCCGAACACGTCTCGACCACGGTCGAGCCGCTCAACCTCAAGGAGTTCATCTCCGAAGTGCCGGTGCCGACCGTGGTCGGCGGCTGCGCCTCCTACTCGACCGGGCTGCACCTGATGCGGACCGGCGCCGTCGGCGTCCTCGTCGGGGTCGGCCCCGGCGCCGCCTGCACCACCCGCGGCGTGCTCGGGATCGGCGTCCCGCAGGCGACGGCGATCGCCGACGTCGCCGCCGCCCGTGCCCAGCACATGCTGGAGACCGGCGAGTACGTCAACGTGATCGCCGACGGCGGCATGCGGACCGGCGGCGACGTCTCCAAGGCGATCGCCTGCGGCGCCGACTCGGTGATGATCGGCTCGCCGCTGGCCCGGGCCAAGGAGGCCCCCGGGCGCGGCTTCCACTGGGGGATGGCGACCTTCCATCCCTCGCTGCCGCGCGGCACCCGCGTCTCGACCAAGCAGGACGGGACGATGGAGGAGATCCTGCTCGGCCCGGCCAAGGAGAACGACGGCACCTTCAACCTGATGGGGGCGCTGAAAACCTCGATGGCCACCTGCGGCTACGAGGACATCCGCTCCTTCCAGCGGGCCGAGGTGATGGTCGCCCCGGCGCTGATGAGCGAGGGCAAGAAGCTCCAGAACGAGCAGTCGGTCGGGATGGGCTCCAACGGCCGCGCCGCCGTCTCGACGGGAGTAGCCGTCTCGGATGACTGAGCAGGTTGCCGCCAGGATCGGCGACGACCCGATCGTCGAGCCTGGCGGCGAGCTGCCCGCGGAGGACACGCGGGCGGTGGAGGAGGTGCTGGTCCTCGACTTCGGGGGTCAGTACTCGCAGCTGATCGCGCGGCGGATCCGCGAATGCGGGGTCTTCGCCGAGCTGCTGCCGGCGACGACGTCGATGGAGAAGATCCGCGAGCGGGCGCCGAAGGCGCTCGTCCTCTCCGGCGGCCCCGCCTCGGTCTACGAGCCGGAAGCGCCGAAGTTCCCGACCCAGCTGCTCGACCTCGACATCCCGACCCTGGGCATCTGTTACGGGATGCAGGCGATGGTTCTCGCCCTCGGTGGCCGGGTCGAGTCGGCGGAGACGGGCGAGTTCGGCCGCACCGAGCTCACCCTCCGCGAGGGCGGCGGCCGGCTGATGGGCGGCCTGCCGGAGGAGCAGAGCTGCTGGATGAGCCACCGCGACGCCGTCTTCGAGGCGCCCGAGGGGTTCACCGCGCTGGCCTCGAGCCCGAGCTCCCCGGTCGCCGCCTGCGAGCTGCCCGACCGCGGCCTCTACGGGATCCAGTTCCACCCCGAGGTCGTCCACACGCCCTACGGGACCGAGATCCTCACCCGCTTCCTGCGCGACGTCGCCGGCTGCCGGGAGCAGTGGTCGCCGCAGTCGGTGATCGCCGAACAGGTGGAGAAGGTCCAGGCCCAGGTGGGGGAGGGGAAGGTGATCTGCGGCCTCTCCGGCGGCGTCGACTCCTCGGTCGCCGCCCTGCTTGTCCACAAGGCGATCGGCGACCAGCTGACCTGCGTCTTCGTCGACCACGGCCTGATGCGGATGAACGAGGCCGAGCAGGTGGTCGAGGCCTTCAGCCAGTTCGGGATCCCGCTCGTCCACGTCGAGGCCGAAGAGCGCTTCCTCGCCAAGCTCGCCGGCAAGGACGATCCGGAGGAAAAGCGCAAGATCATCGGCACCGAGTTCATCCGCGTCTTCGAGGAGGAGGCGGCGAAGCTCGAGGACGTCAGCTACCTGGTCCAGGGCACGCTCTACTCCGACGTGATCGAGTCCGGCGGCTCCGACCACGCGGCAACGATCAAGTCCCACCACAACGTCGGTGGCCTCCCCGACGACCTCGAGTTCGAGCTGGTCGAGCCGCTGCGGATGCTGTTCAAGGACGAGGTCCGCCAGGTGGGCGCCGAGCTCGGAATGTCCGACCGCCTCGTTTGGCGCCAGCCCTTCCCGGGCCCCGGCCTGGCGATCCGGGTGGTGAGCGGCGAGGTCACGAAGGAGCGCCTCGAGATCCTCCGCGACGCCGACGCGATCCTCCAGGACGAGATCCGTCAGGCGGGGCTGTACAACGAGCTGTGGCAGTCCTTCTGCGTCCTGCCGGACGTCCGCACCGTCGGCGTCCAGGGCGACGAGCGCAGCTACGGCTACGCGATCGCGCTCCGCGCCGTCACGAGCGACGACGCGATGACCGCCGACTGGGCCCGCCTGCCCTACGACGTCATGGAGACGATGTAGAGCCGCATCATCAACGAGGTGGTGGGCGTCAACCGCGTGGCCTACGACATCACGTCGAAGCCGCCCGGCACCATCGAATGGGAATGAGCGAGTTTCGAGCGAACCCCGACGTGACGGAGTGAGCGAAGGTCGCGCCCGATCTGGGCGCGGACGTTCCCGTTCTCGCGAACGTGCGCGCCCAGATGTGGGT
>DASZDI010000331.1:0-3380 GCA_035942135.1 Solirubrobacterales bacterium
CGCGCCAGAGAGTCCGGCATCACCGTCTACGAGCTGCCACCGGGCCAGGCCATTTGCCCGTACCACTACAACCCGACGCTGCGCCACCCGGAGGGCTCTGAGCGGCTGGAGCCCTGGGATACCGTCTTCTTTCCGAAAGGCCCTGAAGGCGCCCACGGCATCCGCAACGAGACCGAGAAGACCGCGCGCGTCCTCATGTTCTCCACGGTCGTCCTCCCCACCGCTACCGTCTATCCCGATAGCGACAAGGTCGGGGTCTGGACCGGGAACTCCGAGGCCGACGTCATCGTCCGCCGTGAGAGCAAGGTCGACTACGGCGAGGGCGAGGTCTGAGCCGCGGCGCCGCCCACCGACAGTTTCCTCGGCGCCGCCCGTTCCGGCGACGAAGCCGAATTCGAGCGGCTGGTCGAGCCCTACCGCCGCGAGCTGCACGCGCACTGCTACCGGATGCTCGGCTCCCTCCAAGACACCGAGGAAGCGATGCAGGAGACGATGCTGCGGGTCTGGCGCGGGCTCGACGGCTTCGAGGGGCGCAGCTCGCTTCGCTCCTGGCTCTACAAGATCTCCACCAACACC
This sequence comes from Solirubrobacterales bacterium, assembly GCA_035942135.1. Classification (GTDB taxonomy): domain Bacteria; phylum Actinomycetota; class Thermoleophilia; order Solirubrobacterales; family 70-9; genus VAYN01. Next base: position 577 of record DASZDI010000331.1, read on the forward strand.
TGCCTCGACGCGATCGCCCGCCGCAAGAGGCGCCTGCTGCCGGAGGAGTACGGACCGAAGGCCGACCCGCACGCGCCTCCGGGCGAGCCGGTCGCCGAGCAGGTCTGGATCGAGCCCTACCCCGACGAGATGCTGGAGGTCGCGGATGGCCACGCCTCTCCCGACGCTCGCTATGAGGAGCGCGAGGCGGTCGAGCTCGCCTTCGTCGCCGCGATGCAGCACCTGCCGGCGCGCCAGCGCGCGGTCCTGATCCTGCGCGAGGTTCTCGGCTTCTCGGCCAAGGAGGTCGGCGAGACTCTCGACACCTCCGTCCCCTCCGTCAACAGCGCCCTTCAGCGCGCCCGCAAGATCGTCGACGAGCGCCTCCCGGACCGCAGCCAGCAGGTCACCCTCCGTTCCCTCGGCGACGCCCGCATGAAGGAGATCGTGGAGGAGTACATGGAGGCGATGCGCGGCGGCGACGTCGGGCGCGTCGTCTCGATGCTGACCGAGGACGTCGCCTGGTCGATGCCGCCGCTGGCCAGCTGGTACGGCGGAATCGGGGAGGTGGAGGTCTTCCTCCGCACCAAGCCGCTCTCCGGCGAGTGGAGTTGGCGGCACCGCCCGACTATCGCCAACGGACAACTCGCGATCGGCACCTACACCTGGATGGAGCGCCAAAATACGCACGTACCGTTCTCGCTCGACGTGCTCACTCTCGACGGCGATCGGATCAAGGAAGTGACCGCTTTCGTCGTCCGACCTGCCGACACCCCGGACGGCTATTCTCGCTGGCCCGAGCGCGCGGCCGACCCGCGCCGCGTCGAGTCCGTCTTCAGGCGCTTCGGCCTGCCGGACCACATCGACTGACAGACGGACCGGGAGTTCCCAGTCACGCGATTAGTTTCGCCCAGCCCAGGAGTCTCTACCTGCATGAACACCACCGAGAACGACCGCACCCGTTGGCTAGCCCTCTACGTCCTCTGCGCGGGGATGCTGATGATCGTCCTCGACGCGACGATCGTCAACGTCGCCCTGCCCTCGATGCAGGACGACCTCGGCTTCTCCCAGAACAACCTCGCCTGGGTGATCAACGCCTACATGATCCCCTTCGGCGGCCTGCTGCTGTTGGCGGGCCGGATGGGCGACCTGCTCGGCCAGCGCCGCGTCTTCCTCTTCGGCCTCGCGATCTTCACCGCCGCCTCGCTCCTCTGCGCCGCCTCGCAGAGCCAGGAGATGCTGATCGGCGCCCGCTTCGTCCAGGGGATCGGCGGCGCGCTCTCCTCGGCGGTGATCCTGGGGATGATCGTGACGATGTTCCCCGAGCCGTCCGCGCAGGCGAAAGCGATCGGCGTCTACGGCTTCGTCGCCTCCGCCGGCGGCTCGATCGGCCTGCTGCTCGGCGGCGTCCTCACCGAGGCGATCAGCTGGCACTGGATCTTCTTCATCAACCTGCCGATCGGGATCGGCGTCGCCTACATGGCGAAGCGCCTGGTCGCGAGCCCGCAGGGGATCGGACTCGAGCACGGCGCCGACTACCCCGGTGCCGCCCTGATCACCGGCTCGCTGATGCTCGGCGTCTTCACGATCCTGCAGATCGTCGAGTGGGGCTGGTTCGACACCAAAACGATCGTCTTGAGCGCGATCTCCGCAGCGCTGCTGGCGCTCTTCCTCCACCGCCAGGCGACGATCGCCAACCCGCTGATGCCGCTGCGCCTCTTCCGCTCCCGCAACGTCGCCGGCTCCAACGTCCTCCAGGCGCTGCTGGTCGCCGGCATGTTCGGGATGTTCTTCCTCGGCGCCCTCTACCTGCAGCGTGTGCTCGGCTACAGCGCCCTCGACGTCGGCCTCGCCTTCCTGCCGACGACGATCGTGATGGGCTCGCTGTCGCTCGGCTTCTCGGAAAAACTGATCATGCGCTTCGGCCCCCGCACGACCCTGATCCCGGGCATCTGCCTGGTCGTCGTCGCCCTGCTTCTCTTCGCCCGCACCCCGGTCGACGGCGACTACCTGACCGACCTGCTGCCGCCCTTCCTGCTGATCGGGATCGGCGTCGGCACCTCGTTCCCGTCGGTGATGACCCTGGCGATGTCGGGTGCGACCCCGGAGGACTCGGGCCTCGCTTCCGGCTTCGTCAACACCAGCATGCAGGTTGGCGGGGCGATCGGATTGGCGGTCCTCGCCACGCTCTCGACCGAGCGCACCGAATCCCTGCTCGCCGACGGTGAGAGCCTCGCCCAGGCCCTCACCTCCGGCTACCACGTCGCCTACCTGATCGGCGCCGGCCTGGCGACGATCGCGGTCGCAATCGCGGTGTTCGTCCTGCGAGCGCCGGAGCCCGATGCGACCGGCGCCCCGCAGGACGGTGAGCTCGAGCCCGCCTACTCAGAGGCGGGCTGAGCGCCGATACCTATGTCGCTTGTTTCGTCGCTGGTCGGACTTACGCTGCTCCCGTGTGTGGAAGACATGCCCCCTCAAGGCGCACTGGGCAGAAACCCTGCTATTGCAGGGATAAGTTCGACCTCTGAAGGCAGAGAAGGTGCAGAGGTTGTCACTCGGAGCCGGGTCGCAACGCCCCGATATTGGAGTACCTTAGAAGCAGTATCAGGGGGGTCGAAGTAGCTGGGTGACGATCAAGCCGCGGTAGAGCCGCGAGGGATCTGACTCGTCCGATGGCACCGATCAAAGGCCCTCGAGAGATGCTTTACGGCTTATCCATACAGGGGGGTTAAATGATTTCTCGGATTCACAATAGGTTGGGTACCGCTGGATTCGTGGTCGCCATCGTGGCACTCGTTGCTGCGCTCGCGGGCACCGCTTTCGCG
>DASZDI010000332.1:0-4168 GCA_035942135.1 Solirubrobacterales bacterium
GTCTTCAGCTCGTACTCGTAGCCCGCGTCCTTGAGAGCGTTGCCGGCCTTCGCGCACGGATGAGCGAAGCCGGGGCCGTGGGTCTTCTGGCCACAGGTGTAGAGGATCACAGCCGCAGCCTATGGTCCTTCCTCTTTTCAATCAAGGAACCAGCATGAGCCTAGAAGTCGACTTACAAGATTTTCGGAATATCGCCGACCTGCTGCTGCGCAGGGTGGAAGAGGGCGAGACGATTGTGATCACTCAGAAGGGGAAGGCAGTTGCTGAATTGATTCCCCATGAGGAAGAGGGAAACCCCGACGAGGTTGAGTGATGCGACGGTTCGGTCAGCGTCGGCTACCGAGGTCTGAGCGCTTCGAGCCGCTCGAAGATCTCGGGCAGGTGCGTGAGGTAGGCGCTGTAGTCGAAGACGGCCTCGAGGTCGAGGTCCGGGGCCGCCTCGCCCAACAGGTCGCGGAACTCGGTGCGGGTGTCCCAGGCGCGCTGGGCGTTCTCCTGGACGACGCGGTAGGCGTCGTCGCGGGTCATGCCCGACTCGACCAGGGCGGTCAGGGCGCGCTGGCTGAACAGGGCGCCGTGGGTGAGGCCGAGGTTCTCCTGCATCCGCTCCTCGTTGACCTTCATCCCGGCGGCGACCTTGGTCGCCAGGTCCTGCATGTAGTCGAGCAGGATGGTGGCGTCGGGGAGGATCACCCGCTCGGCGCCGGAGTGGGAGATGTCGCGCTCGTGCCAGAGGGCGACGTTCTCGACCCCGGCCTGGGCGTAGCCGCGGAGGACGCGGGCGAGGCCGGTGACCCGCTCGGTGCGGATCGGGTTGCGCTTGTGGGGCATCGCCGAGGAGCCCTTCTGCCCGGCTGCGAACGGCTCTTCGACCTCGCGGAGCTCGGTTTTCTGCAGGTTGCGCACCTCGGTCGCGAAGCGCTCCAACCCGGCCCCGGCGATCGCGATCGCCGAGAGCAGCGCCGCGTGGCGGTCGCGCGGGACGACCTGCGTCGCCACGTCCTCGCGGCCGAGCCCGAGCCGCTCCATCACCCGCGCCTCGACCGCGGGGGGCACCGAGGCGTAGGTGCCGACCGCGCCGGAGAGCTTGCCGAAGGCGAGCTGCGCGAAGGCGGCCTCGAGGCGCTCGACGTTGCGGTCGGCCTCGAAGGCGAAGCCGGCGAGGCGCAGGCCGAAGGTCGTCGGCTCGGCGTGGACGCCGTGGGTGCGGCCGACGCAGAGCGTCTCGCGGTGCTCCAGCGCCCGCTCGACGAGGGCGTCGCGGTAGGCGCGGGCGCTCGTCAGCACGATCTCCCCGGCGCTGCGCAGCTGCAGCGCCAGGGCCGTGTCGAGCACGTCGGAGGAGGTGAGCCCGTAGTGGACCCAGCGCCCATGCTCGCCGACCGAGGCGGCGACGACGTCGACGAAGGCGGCGACGTCGTGGTCGGTCACCCGCTCGCGCTCTTCGACCGCCTCGACCGTGAAGGCCGCCTTCGCCCGGGCCGCCTCGGCGGCCTCCCGCGGCACCACCCCCTCCTCGGCCCACGCCTCCGTCGCCGCCAGCTCGACCTCGAGCCAGCTCCGCATCTTCGCCTCGGGAGTCCAGACCGCCCCGATCTCGGGGCGGGTGTAGCGGGGGATCACGCGTTGATTATCCGCGCGGCGAGAACGCCGGCGTTCTTGGCCCCGTCGATCGCGACGCAGGCGACCGGGATCCCGGGAGGCATCTGCACCGCGGACAGCAGCGCGTCGAGCCCGCCGAGGCTCTTGCCGAGGATCGGCACCCCGATCACCGGCAGGTCGGTATGGGCCGCCGCCACCCCGGGCAGCGCCGCCGACATCCCCGCCCCGGCGATGATCACCTTGAGGCCGCGCATCCGCGCGTTCTGGCAGTACTCGCGCACCAGCTCGGGATCGCGGTGGGCGCTCATCACCCGCACCTCGTAGCGGATGCCCGCTTCCTCCAACGCTTTGCCGGCGGCTTCCATCTTGGGCTTGTCGTTCTTCGAGCCCATGATGATCCCGACGTGCGGCTCGTCGACGTCGATTTCCTGGAAGGCTTCCTCCACGCTGGCCATCGTCGCCGACCGGGTGGGATCGGCCGGGCCGGCGCCCTCGGGGGTGGTGGTGCCGGTCGGCTGGGGCTCCTCTGAGATCTCGCTCATCTCGCTCCTCTTTTTCTTGCCTGGGTTAGCTGGGGACCCGCTCGACGGCGCGGGCGGCGATGTCGGTGCGGATCTGCATTCCCTCGAACGAGATCCGACGGGCCGCATCGTATGCACGATCGCGGGCCGCGGCTGGAGTCGCCCCCAAGCCCGTCACGTTCAGTACCCGCCCGCCGCCGGTGACTACCTCGCCGTCGCGCTCGGCCGTCCCCGCGTGGGTCACCTCGGCGACCTCCGCCGCCTCGGCGAGGCCGCGGATCACGTCGCCCTTCGAGGACGACTCCGGGTAGCCGGCGGAGGCGAGGACCACGGTCACCGCCCAGTCCTCGGCGAACTCGGCCGACATCCCCGCCAGCCCGCCGGGCTCGCGTGCGGCGAGGAAGAGCTCGGCGAGGTCGGAGCGCAGCCGCGGCAGCACCGCCTGCGTCTCCGGGTCGCCGAAGCGGGCGTTGAACTCGAGCACCTGCGGCCCCTCGGGGCCGATCATCAGGCCCGCGTAGAGGACGCCGTGGAAGGGGACCCCGCGGGCCGCCATCGCCGCGACGACGGGCCGGTGGACGCGCTCGACGATCTCCTCGACCGCGCCGGCGTCGAAGCCGGGGACCGGCGAGTAGCTGCCCATGCCGCCGGTGTTGGGCCCCTCGTCGCCGTCGAAGATCCGCTTGTAGTCCTGAGCGGGGGCCAGCGGCACCACGTTCTCGCCGTCGCAGAGCGCCAGCAGCGAGAGCTCCTCGCCCTCGAGGAACTGCTCGAGGACGACCGCGCCGGAGCCGAAGCGCCGCTCGGTGAAGAAGACGTCGACGGCCTCGCGCGCCTGCGCCTCGTCCTCGCAGATGATCACGCCCTTGCCCGCCGCCAGGCCGTCGGCCTTGAGCACGGTCGGGTAGGCGGTGGAGGCGAGCTGCTCGAGCGCTTCCTCGCGGCTGTGCAGCAGCGCGTGGGTGGCAGTCGGGACCCCCGCCTCCTTCATCAGCTCCTTGGCGAAGGCCTTCGATCCCTCCAGCTCGGCCGCCGCCCGGGTCGGTCCGAAGGCCGGGATGCCGGCCTCCTCGAGCGCGTCGACCGCGCCCGCGACCAGGCCCGCCTCGGGGCCGACCGCGACCAGGTCGACGCCGTGCTTCTCGGCAGCCCCGACGATCGCCGCGGCGTCGTCGGCAGCCACCCCCGGCAGGCACTCGGCGTCCGCCGCGATCCCGGCGTTGCCGGGCGCGCAGAGGACGTCCTCGACCTGCGCCGAGCGCCGCAGCGCCCGCACGATCGCGTGCTCGCGCCCGCCCCCGCCTACGACCAGCGCCTTCAACGGCTGCTTAGAGCGACCCGGCCAGGTCCTCGGCCGGCATCGCGGCCAGGGTCTGGCTGGTCATCGTCCCGCGCGAGCCGAGCTCGACCGAGACCTTGGCCATCGTCTTCTCGTCGGGCGCCTCGACCACGGTGACGAAGTCGTACTGCCCCAGGGTTGCGTACTGCGCCACCACTTTCGCCCCGATCTGTTCGACCTCGCGGTTCACCTCGGCGACGCGGCCGGGGTTGTTCTTCAGCGTCCGCACGCCCTCGGCGGTCAGGTTGGTCAACATCACGTAGGTCGGCATCTCCGCTCCCTCCAAGGTCTTGATCGGGACTCGGCGACAAAGGTACTGCTTCCGAGGTGGGAGAGGGACCGGGTGCCCTTCCCCGGAAGCCGTCGCGCAGCTGGGGTCGCTTGCCTGGGCTCGGGGTGTTCGTCCTTGAGCTTCCGGGGAAGGGCACCCGGTCCCTCGCCCGCGCGCAGCAGGGCAGCTGCGGTGTCCCTTGAGCGCAGCCGATTCTTGGCACACCCCGCTGTGCCCAGAGTCGGATACGTACTACTGGAGCGGGAACGAGGGGTGCGGATGCCCTCCCCATGAGGCTCAAGGACCAACGCCTCGTACCCAGGCGAGCGCCCCAGCTGCGCGACGGCCTCATGGGGAGGGCATCCGCACCCCCACCGCGCCGGTGCTTTAAGCCCCGAACCCGGCGTGAATGTGATCGCAGTGATCGGCCAGCGC
>DASZDI010000333.1:0-4369 GCA_035942135.1 Solirubrobacterales bacterium
CGCCAAGGCCAAGGAGACCGCCCACTCCGCTCAGGTAGCGATGGAGACCTGCGCGACCGACAACAACAACACCTACACCAGCTGCACCGTGGCTGACCTGCAGGCGATCGAGCCCACCCTCCCGGCGGCGCCGACCCTGGCGGTCACGACCCCGGCCGGCGGCGGGTACACCGTCACCGTCCAGTCGAACCCCGCTTCGCGCACCTTCAGCATCACCCGGAGCGCGACGGGCGTGACCACCTACCCGTGCAGCGCCGGTGGCGTGGGCGGTTGCCCGGATGACGCGACCGAAGGCGGCGTCGGCGACTGGGGCGACTGATCTCCCTGGTTGGCTTGGCTTGAGCCGAGGAAGCACCGAGAGGCGGGCCGACGGCCCGCCTCTCGCCGTTCGGCCGCCGAAAGCCCCCGCGGTTAATCCGATTGCCGATTTCGCCGATATACGACTGATGCCGGTCAAGCCGACGATACGAGCGATCTTCGCGGCAGCCCTCGCCCTCGCCTTCGCGGCCCCGGCGGCGTCTGCCGATCCGGCGACCTTCGCCGGCGCTTCGGCCGACGGCGAAAGGGCCTTCTTCACGACTGGCGAGCGCCTGGTCCCCGGCGACACCGACACCCGGGTCGACGTCTACGAGCGCTCCTACGACGACTTCTTCGAACGCTACGTGACCCGCCAGGTGTCGACCGGCCCGACCGGCGGCAACGACGCTTTCCCGGCCTCCTTCAACGGCGCCTCCGACGACGGCTCGCGCGCCTTCTTCACGACCCAGGAGAAGCTGGTCGACGAGGACGACGACCACAGCCGCGACATCTACGTGCGCGACCTGGACGAGAACACGACCGCCCTCGTCTCCCGCGGCAACTCGAGCTGCGTTCCCCTCTGCGGCAACGCCGAGATCGAGGCGAGCTTCCCCCCGCGGGGCGTCGTCCCCGACGGCTCCCGGGTCTTCTTCCTCAGCGAGGAGCGGCTGGCCGCCGGCGACAAAGACAACGCCCAGGACGTCTACGTCCGCGACCTCGACGCCGCGGAGACGACGCTGGTCTCGGTGCCGTTGGCCGGGTGCGAAGGCTGCGGGAGCGCGGCCGTGCCCCCGACCTTCCGCGGCGCCTCGGCCTCCGGCGAGAAGGCGTTCCTGACCACGACCGAGAAGCTGGCCGCCGACGACGAAGACACCTTGCTCGACATCTACCAGCGCGACCTCGGCGCCGGGACGACGACGCTCGTCTCCGAGGAAGGCCCCTGCCCGACCGGGCTCGACTGCAGCGCCGTCTACCGGGGCGCCTCCGAGGACGGCTCGCACGTCTACTTCGAGACCAACGACCAGCTCGGCACGGACTCCGACAACTTCCAGGACGTCTACGACTGGTCGGCGGGGACCCCGACCCTCGTCTCCACCGGCCCGACCGACGCCGGCTCGGGGGACGCGATCTTCGCCGGCGCCTCGTCTGACGGCGCCCGGATCTTCTTCTCCACCAGCCAGGGCCTGGTCGTCGGCGACAGCGACGGGCAGCCCGACGTCTACGAACGGGCCGGCGCCGCGACGGCGCTCGTCTCCACCGGCCCCGACGGCGGCAACGGAGCCTTCCCGGCGACGCTGCGCTGGGTCTCCCCGGACGGCTCCACCGAAGCGGTCCTGTTCAGCACCGCCGAGCAGCTCGTCGAAGGGGACGAAGACGAAACCCATGACCTCTACCGGCGCTCGGGGGCGACCACGACGCTGCTCTCGACCGGCCCGGCGGGCGGCAACGGCGACTTCAACGCCAGCCTCTCCGACGCCTCGAACGACGGCAGCCGCGTCTTCCTGACCACGGAAGAGCAGTTGACCGCGCTGGACACCGATACCGAGACCGACGTCTACGAGGTCGCGGCGGGCACGACGACCCTGGTCTCGACCGGCCCGGCCGCCACCAAAGCCGAAATCCCGGCCAGCGTCCCCGCCGGCGGCGTCTCGGAGGACGGATCGCACGTCTTCTTCCACACCGAAGAGCGGCTGACGATCGACGACCTCGACGCCGAAAACGACGTCTACGACCGGGCGGCGACGGGCACGCTCCTGGTCTCGATCGGCAACTCCGCGCCGCTCGGCCCGCCGACGCCCTCGCAGCTCGCCACCGACCCGGCGTCGCCCGGCACGACGCTGACGCCCCGGGTGACCGGACAGTCGGAGGCGAACACGGCGATCAAGCTCTACACCACGCCCGACTGCTCCGGCGCGCCGATCGCGAGCGGCACCTCCGCCACGCTCGGCGGCAGCGGCATCTCCGTCACGGTCGGGGCCGGCACGACCACCACCTTCCGGGCGACCGCGACCGACACCAACGGCGACACCTCGCCCTGCTCGGCCGCGGTCTCCTACACCCAGCAGAGCGCGACGACGCCTCCGCCCCCGCCACCTCCGCCGCCGCCGGACCCGGGAACGGGAGGGGGGTCGACGGGCGGTGGGACCACTCCGCCCCCGAGCGGCGACGGTGACGGCAAGGCCGGCAAGGGCGGCGACGGAGTCGTCTACGTCACCCCGCACACGCGGATCACCTTCGGCCCGGCGGCGAAGACCCGCGTCCGTCGCCCGGTCTTCCGCTTCGCCGACTCGACCGGGCAGCCGGGAACGAGCTTCCGCTGCAAGGTCGACCGCGGGCGCTGGTTCCCCTGCGGCTCGCCGACCAAGCTGAAGCGCCTCGGCTTCGGCCGCCACGTCTTCCAGGTGCGCGCCCGCAACGCCCGGGGCGAGTGGGAGCCCACGCCGGTCAAGCGCCGGTTCAAGGTGGTGGGCGGATGATGCGGCTGCTGCGCGCCAGGCTGGGCACGGGAAGCGGCGAGGCCGGCCTGACGATGATCGAGCTGATCGTCGCCTCGATGATGAGCGTGGTCCTGGTCGGCGCGGCGATGTCGATGGTGATCAGCTCCGTGCGCAGCCAGCCGGAGATCAGCAAACGCGCCCAGAGCATCTCGACGGCGCGCTGGGTGATGGAGCGGATGACGCGTGAGATCCGCAACGGGATCGGCGTCGACGTGGCGACCGCCTCGAAAGTCTCCTTCCTCGGCTACGTCCGCCACAGCACCTGCGGCAGCAGCGGCGCCCTGGCGAGCGGGACGCCGGCGATCAAATGCCAGATCACCTACCAGTGCACGACGACCTCCTGCTCGCGGATCGAGGCCCCCGACGGAGTCATGACCGGTACGGCGGTGACGCTCTTCAGCGGCATCGACAGCGCCGACGTCTTCTGTTACGTGCCGAGCAAAAACGAAGACGCCCTCTCCTGCGGCGAAGCGCTCTCGACCGCGGGCACCACCTACATCGGCCTCAACCTCCACATCCCGAACCCGAACGGCGCCGGCGCCGGGCTGACGGTCTCCGACGGCGCCAGCATGCGCAACTCGATCCTCGCGAAATGAGCACGGGCCACTTCGACAAGCAGAGTGCGCGCGGCGGCGAGGCGGGCCTGACCCTGGTCGAGGTCGTCGTCGCGGCGATGGTGCTGGCGCTCGGCGCGATGGCCACCTTCGGCGTCCTCAGCGCGGCGACGAAGAACAACCAGCGCGCCAAGGCGAGCCAGGTCGCCCAGAACCGGGCCCAGCAGGAGCTGGAGGCGCTGCGCAGCCTCGGAAACGAACAGCTGGCGCTGACCGCCGTGCCGCCGTCCTCGCCGCTGCCGCTGGACCCGAACTACCGGGTCGACAACAGCAACGACACCTTCGCGCTGATCCGGGAACCGCCGAGCGAATACGCGCCCCTCGTCGTCAACGGCGGCAGCCGCTTCGGCTCCACCGTCCCGATCAAAGGCGGGATCGTCAACCCCGGCCCGACCCCGTTCACCAGCGGCGACGTCAGCGGCAAGGTCTACCGCTACATCGTCTGGCGCGGGGATCCGAGCTGCCCCTACGCCAAATGCGGCGGCCAGGCCTACAAGCAGATCGTCGTCGCGGTGAAGCTCGACACGCCTCCCAACCTCTCCTCCGAACGCGGCTACGTCGAGGTCGCCTCCGACTTCGTCGACCCCACGGCGAGCGCGATCAACGATCCGATCCCCGGCGCGGACGGCGTCGTCACCGCGCAGCAGTTCTACTTCTCCGACACGCCCTGCGCGGACGACGGCACGACCGCGAGGGCGGCGATCGTCGGCGACCACGACCTCCACAACACCCTCGGCCGCTGCGCCGACGGCCTCCAGACCGGCTCGAAAACGCCGGGCGCGCCGGATGCGCTCCTGCGCGGCGTCCCGCCCGACCCCGACCCCCTCGACGAAGCGAACCCGGGGCTCTTCGACTACGCCGACGACTTCTACCTCGACTCCAACCCGGACACCGACAAGGGGATCCAGATCAAAGTCGACGACACGCCGGGCTGCAACTACAAACCGACCGGGACCACCA
>DASZDI010000334.1:0-6036 GCA_035942135.1 Solirubrobacterales bacterium
GCCTGGGGCCGCGCGCCCAGGGCCGAGACCGTCCGCTGCAGGCGGTCGTAGAGCAGCCCGCTGGAGCGCTCTGTCGGGGTCAGGTACCAGCGGGCGCCCTCGAAGAGGTCGGCGCGGGCGTTCTCGACCCCGGCCGTCTCCGCCCCCGCCAGCGGGTGGCCGCCGATGAAGCGCTCGTCCCCGCCGAGGGCCTCGACCAGCTCGCCCTTGGTCGAGCCGACGTCGGTGACGACCGTCTCCGGCCCGGAGGCCGCCAGCGCCTCCCGCGCCTGGTCCGGCAGCACCGCCACCGGCCCGGCGCAGAAGACCAGCTCCGCCCCCTCGCAGGCCTCGGCGACCGAGTCGGCGCCGCGGTCGATCGCCCCCAGCTCGACCGCCCGCGCCAGCCGCTCCGGGCTGCGCCCGCAGCCGACCACCTCGGCGTCCAGCCGCCGCCTCGCGGCAAGCCCGATCGAGCCTCCGATCAGGCCCACCCCGAGGACGGCGATCCTCATGAACCGCGTCGGGCCTCTACCGCGGAGGCGAACCGTTCCAGGGCGGAGACCGTGTCCTCCCAGCTGATGCAGGCGTCGGTGATCGACTGCCCGTAGGTGAGCGGCTCGCCCGGCTTGAGGTTCTGCCGCCCCTCGGTCAGGAACGACTCCAGCATCACCCCGACGATCGCCTTGTTGCCGTCGGCGATCTGGTCGGCGATGTCGCCCGCCGCGAAGAACTGCTTTTCGGGGTCCTTGCCGCTGTTGTCGTGGGAGGCGTCGATCACCACGCGCTCCGACAGCCCGGCCACGCCGAGGGTCACCAGCGCGTCCTCGACCTCGGGCGGGTGGTAGTTGGGCTCGCCGTGGCCGCCGCGGAGGATGATGTGGCAGTCGGGGTTGCCGGTGGTGTGGAGGATCGCCGGCATGCCCGCGTCGTCGATCCCGGCGAAGGCGTGCGGCGCCGCCGCCGCCCGCACCGCGTCGACGGCGATCTGGATGTTGCCGTCGGTCCGGTTCTTGAAGCCGATCGGCATCGAGAGGCCGGAGGCGAGCTGGCGGTGGGTCTGGCTCTCCGAGGTGCGCGCCCCGATCGCGCCCCAGGCGACCGCGTCGGCGATGTACTGCGGGGTGATCGGGTCGAGGAACTCGCAGCCGATCGGCAGCCCGGCGTCGAGGACTTCGAGCAGCAGCTTGCGGGCGATCCGCAGGCCGGCGTTGACGTCGCCGGTTTCGTCGAGGTGCGGGTCGTTGATCAGCCCCTTCCAGCCGGTCGTCGTCCGCGGCTTCTCGAAGTAGACGCGCATCACCACCAGCAGATCGTCGCCCAGCGCCCGCGCGGTCGCGCTCAGCTTCGTCGCGTACTCCATCGCCGCCTTCGGGTCGTGGACGCTGCACGGGCCGACCACGACCATCAGTCGCGGGTCCTTGCCCTGCAGCACGCCGCGGACTTCTTCGCGGCCCTTGATCACCATTTTCGCCCGGTCCTGCCCGAGCGCCAGCTCCGACAGCAGCCGTTCCGGCGGTGCCAGCTCGACCACTTTCGCGATCCGCTGGTCGCGGACGCCGTCTCTTTTTGCCTCCATCCCGATGAACATTCTGCCTTCGCCTTTCTCCAAACCCCGGAAATCGTACTTTCTGGTCGCTCGCTGCCGGGTCGGTCGGCGCGCAGAGCGACGCGAACGGAAACGGCGCCCGGCCGGAAGATCTGAGTCTTCAGGGCGGCGCGCGCTGCGCCGCCAGGCCGAACGCCTAGCTAAATCGCCAATAGGTGAGGTAGCCCTGCGCACCAACGACGAGCAGCGTCGCTGGGCGGTTCCCGGATGTGGCTTTGTCCAACCTCACCTTGCAGAGGTTGTACCACCTGCACAGAGTTAGTCAAGTAATTCCGACAGGAGGAGTCGGCGGAGGACTTTCAGCCCTCTCGCCTGACTCCCTTGAAGGCGCCACCGGCCTGCTTGATGTCCATGAACCTGCCGGACACCGCGTCCCGCTTGGTCCAGAGACCCGTTTTCGGGTTGCGAGACTGGCTGCGGTGGCTCACCGCGCCGATGCGGCCATTTCCTTTTGCTCCGTTTTTCGCCATTTTCTTCCTCCGTTTCGAGGACCATGCCAATCGGAAGTTTGTTCCGTCGAAGGAGACTTTGATGAACGGGTCGGACGCTCTCCTCGGGCCGGCGACGTTTCTTCATTCTCCTCTGCGATAACCACTTGGACGCAGACGATGAGCCAGAGGGCTATCGCCGTAGCCGCCAAGGCAAAGCGAGGCATCGCCTGCAGGCGGGTGGCAAGCGCAGTCTGCTCTCGAGCAAGCACGAAGGCGGCGGCAATGGTCGTCGGGATCGCCAGCACTGCCAAGCCGGTGGTCAGACCTCCATCGATTCCTACAAAGATCGCCAAAGCGATCGCCACGATGTTCGCGAGAGACAGAACCCGAGCCGCCACCATCGTCTCCCCGGCGACCCGAAGTCGAATACCGATTCGTACGTAATAAGGGCGGTCTCGCTCACTGCTGTAGAGCGCCAGCGCCTCTCGGGTCCGACGAACGGCCTCGATCCAGCCACTCGCATCGTGACCCCCCTGGTCCCGCACCTCGTTCGCGACGATCTCTACGTTGGCGTCGTCCACCCTGGCTTCGAAGTGCGCCGATCGGGCATCGCCCAGAGGAAAGCTCTGCTCCACCCAATACTGGGTCTTCCGGCGCTGAATCTCCAGCGGCAGATCCTCCTCGACTTTGATTCGACTCGCATGGCGCAGCGGAACCTCTGCCTCAACGATCAATTCGTAACGCCGGCCGTACTCGCCGATTACCGTCAACAAATCCTCCTCGTCTCGGCGGTCTCCCAACTCGACAAGCGAGCAGAACCTCCGGACGACCACATCGATCTCTTCGATGGATTTGGGCGGAGGACTCATGTTCGGGATGGCCAACAGCATTTCCTCGGAAGAGCTGAATCGATCCGGGGGCTCCTGCAGCCATCGCAACAACTTTTCCCCTGCGACCGTGGTTTCTGACCTCCACCTGTTCACCGCTGATACAGGCACCTCAAAATCCAAGGCACTGCTGAGATAGCGCGCCACCCCAGGCGCTGGATCCTCATCAGGAGAAACAGCGAAAATGGATGCGAAGTAGCTCGGAGAGAAGGCGGAGAGCGCCTCGAGCAACCGCTCTTCGACCAGAGGGCGCAGTTGATTCGCGATGGGACTACCAGCCACAAGAGCTACGACATGCTGCGTCTGAAGGTATGCAACCGAAGCCCTAGGAATGACCGTTGCCGGAGATCCCCCCGGGCCAGAAACTCCTAGATTGAGCAGGGGCCGCTTTTCTTTCGTCGTGAGAGGAACGAGAACGATCGCTTTCTCAACCGCCTGAAGGTTCGGAAATTTCTCGAGGAGCGCCAGGGGGAAATCGATCTGGTAGCTGCTCATCGACCTAACGCGGTTGCGATCCCCGAACCGCAACTCGTTTACCAGGCGCTCGCGCCAGCTATGAGTGTCGACCAGTAGCTCAAGATAAAACGCGAGTTTCTCCGCGTCGATTTCGGCTGCACTCCTGCCCGTCATCGACGGGGTATTAGCCAACAGCGCGGACAGCTTCCCGCGGGCCCTAGGGTCCGAGGATGTCGCTCAGGCCGCGCAGGAAGCGCTCGTTCTCCTCGGCGGTGCCGTAGCTGACGCGGATGTGGCCGGGGCCGCCGAGGGCCTTGCCGGGGCGGACGGCGATGTCGCGCTCGGCGAGGCCGGCGATCACCTCGGCCTCGTCGGCGTCGCCGAGGTTGACCCAGGAGAAGTTCGCCTCCGAGTCGGAGGTGCGGAGACCGAGGCCGCGCAGGCCCTCCTCGACGGTGAGGCGGGCGGCGACGGTGCTCTCGACCCGGCGCAGGACGTCGTCCTGGTGGAGGATCGCCTCAGCCCCGGCCGCCTGGGCGAGGGCGTTGACGCTGAAGGGCTGGCGGACGGCGTCGACGGCGGCGCGGAAGCTCGCCGGGCCGATCGCGTAGCCGACCCGCAGCCCGGCCAGGCCGTAGCACTTGCTGAAGGTGCGGAGGACGACCAGGTTGGGGAAGTCCTCGAGCAGGTCCAGCGAGGCGTCGGGGTCGTCGTGGGTCTGGAACTCGACGTAGGCCTCGTCGAGGATCACGGTCACGTGCGCGGGGACCCGCTCGCAGAAGGCGGCGATCTCGGCGGCCGGAATGTGGGTCGCGGTCGGGTTGTTGGGGTTGCAGACGATCAGCAGCTGGGTCGCCGCGGTCACCTCGGCCGCCATCGCGTCGAGGTCGTGGACGTCGCCCTCGGCGAGCGGCACGCGGACCTCGCGCGCCCCGGTCAGCGCCGGCAGGTACGGGTACATCGAGAAGGCGGGCCAGGCGTAGACGATCTCGGCGCCGGGCTCGCAGAGCGCCTCGGCGGCGGCGAGGAGGATCTCGCAGGAGCCGTTGCCGACCGCGACCCGGCCGGGCTCGGTCTCGTAGCGCTCGGCGAGACGCCGACGCAGCAGCGTCGCGTCGGGGTCGGGGTAGCGGTTCATCGCCGCGGCGGTGTCCGCGATCGCCTCGACCACCTTCGGGTGCGGCGGGAAGGGCGACTCGTTGGAGGCGAGCTGGGCGATCTGCCCGGAGGCGATCGCCTCCGGGGCCTGCCCGGTCGGGACGCCGGCCTGGTAGCCCGGCATGCGGGCGAGCTTCTCCGCGAAGGTGATCGTCATCGGGGCGATTGTGACGGACGCGCGGGGGCGGGCGGCTACTGCGCCGCTTCGAGGTCGGTGCGCAGCTTCTGCGCCTCGCCCACGTAGACGTGAGCGGGCTGCCGGTCGGCGGCCGCGTAGAAGTGCAGCATCACCCGGATCACCCGCGGCATCGAGCCGGGGACGGGAATCTCACGGCAGCACATCAGCGGCACCGCTGTCAGCCCCAGGTCGCGGGCGGCCACCGCCGGGAACTCCGCGTCGAGGTCGTCGGTGGTGGTGAAGAGGCAGCTGACCATGTCGGCCGGCTCGAGCTCGTTGCGCCCGATCAGCTCCCGCATCAGCTCCTCGGTCGCGGCAAGGATCGCCTCGGCCTCGTTCGCCTCCGCCTGCACAGCCCCGCGGACGGCGAAGAGGCGTTGCTGCGGCCCCCGGTAGGAGCCCGTCTGTATGTCGCCATTTTGCGTCACGGCTTCGCATCTTTCCAGAGGCAGGGGGGCGAATCCCACAGCGGTGCGCCTTATCACCGCATGGCGAGGAAAAGGAGTACCGATATCGGCCAGGCGCTGGCTGCCCTGGCGAACCGCCAGCAGGGCGTGGTCTCTCGTCGTCAACTGCGGGGTCTCGGCATGAGCGACGCGAGGATCGACCGGGCTGTCGCAGGGGGACGATTGCATCGCATCTTCCGCGGCACCTTCGCCGTCGGATATCCGGCGATAGGCGAACGTGGACGGCTACAGGCGGCGGTTCTGGCCTGCGGCGAAAAAGCCGTCATCTCCCATCGAAGCGCAGGAGCGCTGCTGGGGCTGCTCAATCAAGGTCCGGTGGCGATCGACGTGATCGCCGCGGGAAAGCGTGGCGGCAAGATCGACGGCATCCGGCTTCACCACGTACGCCCGCCCCGGAGCGAGGAGGTCGGCACCGTTGACGGCATCGCCTGCACCAGCCCGGCACGGACGCTGGTGGATCTCGCCGGCACGGTGGGAGCCCGCACCCTTCGCAGCGCCTTCGAGCGCTCGGCGCAGCGGCGATACCTCGACATCGGCGCCGTCGAGGCGGCGATCGACCCGGGGCGCCGTGGCATGAGGACGCTGCGCGACCTGGTCGACGAGTGGCGCCACGCCGCACCCCTGGCGAAGAAGGGGCGGCTGAAGAGCCCGCTGGAGGCGAAGGTGCTGCCGCTGCTCGCTCGGCGCGGGCTCCCTCCCCCGCTGCTCAATGCACCCGTCGAGATCGCGAAGGGCCGGATCGAGGTCGACTTCCTCTGGCCGGAGCAGCGGCTCGCGGTCGAGGCCGACAGCCGCGACTTCCACGGCACGGGGATGGCATTCGAGCGGGACCGGCGGCGCGACCGGGAACTGATGCGGATCGGGTATTCGA
>DASZDI010000335.1:0-13772 GCA_035942135.1 Solirubrobacterales bacterium
CCCGTGTAGTCCTCGATCGGGGATATGTCGTTGATCGTCTCTCGCAGTCCACCGCTTTTCGGATCCGTCAGTTCCTCGAAGGAACGTCGCTGGATATCGATCAGATGGGGAACCTCGAGAGGGTTGTCTAGGCGGGAAAAACTCCTACGGGTTACGGGGGCAGCGTTGGAACGTGCCAAAGTCGGCGACTCCTCGGACGGTCAGAGGGACGTAGATAAAGCGCAAATCTGGGCAGGGGAACTCAAATGGCGCGCGACGGCGGAAAATAACACACCGCCGCCCGTGCCTTCAAGTTTGGCTCCCCGAGCGGGATGCGCGGGTGCGGGTAGAGCTCTTTATTTGAGCTCGACCGTGGCGCCCGCCTCCTCGAGTTCAGCTTTGAGTTTGTCGGCCTCATCGCGTTCGACGCCCTCTTTGATCGCTTTCGGAGCCTCGTCGACCAGAGCCTTCGCCTCTTTGAGGCCGAGACCGGTCGCCGAGCGGACCACCTTGATGACCGGGACCTTCTGGCCGCCGACCTCGGTCAGGACGACGTCGACGGTCGAGGACTCTTCGCCACCGCCGTCTTCTTCGCCGCCACCGCCGCCACCGGCAGCAGGGGCCGCAGCCGCGACCGCGGTCGCGGAGACGCCGAACTCCTCCTCGAGCGCTTTGATCCGCTCGGAGAGCTCCAGGACGGAGATGCTTTTCAGCTCCTCGATCCAGTCCTCGGTTGAAGTTTTGGTTGCCATCAGTCGCTACCCCTCTTCCTCTTTCGAATCTTCATCTGAAGTCTCTACATCCGGAGCCTCGGCCTGGTCGGCCGGCGGCTCGTTCCCACTCGCAGCCTCCGTCGGCGCGTCCTCGACGTCGGCCTCGTCGGCTTTCTTCTCCTCCGGAGCACTCTCCTCGGCCGGCGCCTCCTTTGCCTCGGCCGCGGGCTCCTCTGAAGTCTCTTCCGCTTTCGGCTCCTCGGCCGCGGGCTCCTCGGCGGGGGCCTCCGGGGCCGGGGCCTCGCCGCTGACGAGCCCTTTCTCGGCGATCTGGCCGAGCTGGAGCGCCAGGCCCTGGATCATCGAGCCGAGGCCGCGCACCAGACCGGTGAGCGGGCTGGCGACGACGCCGGCGAGCTGGCCGTTGAGCACGTCGCGGCCGGGCAGGCGGGCGATGGATTTGAAGGCTTCCTCGTCGAGCAGGGAAGCGCCCATGTAGCCGCCCTTGAAGGTGAGGACTTCGTGCTCTTTGTTGAAGGTCGTGATCGCTTTCGCGGCCTGGGCGGTGTCGCCGCGGACGAAGGTGAGGGCGGTCGGGCCCCGCAGCAGCTCGGCCAGCCGCTCCTCGCCGGTCTGGTCGGCGGCGATTTTCGTCAGGCGGTTCTTGACGACCCGGAAGCTGGCGTCGGCTTCACGGAGCTTCGAGCGCAGCTCGGCTGCCTGGGCAACGCTGATGCCGCGGTAGTCAACTGCGAAGATCGCCTCAGATCCCTCGATCTCGGCGGCAATCTCTTTTATGGCTGCTGACTTTTCTTCGCGGTTCATCGTCTCACCTGCACCGGTCTTGCGGGCAACTGCCCCGCCGGTGGTCTGCGGTTAGCGGCGACGGAGCTTAGACCGTCGCCGGCTCCGGTGCGGTCTCGTCGGCGGCGGCCGTCGTCTCGCGGTCGGCTTTGGCGGCCGAGTCGACGCGGATGCCCGGGCCCATCGTCGTCGCCAGCGTGGCCGAGATGACGTATTTGCCCTTGGACGCGGAGGGTTTGGCGCGGACGAGCTCCTCCATCACGGCCTGGTAGTTCTCGAGCAGCTTGTCTTCGTCGAAGCCGGCCTTGCCGATCGCCATGTGGACGATCGCCTGGCGGTCGGTGCGGTATTCGACTTTGCCGGACTTGGAGTCGTTGACGGCCTTCTCGACGTCGTCGGTGACGGTGCCGACCTTGGGGTTCGGCATCTTCCCCTGCGGGCCGAGCACGCGGCCGAGCTGACCGACCGATTTCATCATCTCCGGGGTGGAGATGGCGACGTCGAAGTCGGTCCAGCCCTCCTGGACTTTCTCGACCAGGTCCTGGCCGCCGACGACGTCGGCCCCGGCCGACTCGGCGTCACGGGCCTGTTGGCCCTGGGCGAAGACGGCGACGGTGACGTCCTTGCCGAGGCCGTGCGGCAACGCCAGGGTCCCGCGCAGCTGCTCGTCGGCGTGGCGGACGTTGACCCCGAGCAGGACGTGGAGCTCGACCGTCTCGTCGAATTTGGCGCTGGCGGTCTCCTTGATCAGCGAGATCGCTTCCGCCGGCGAGTAGGCGCGGTCGCGGTCGACTTTGTCGTACTGCTGGCGGTATCGCTTGCCGTGGGCCACGAAGCTCTCCTATTTGACGTCGACGCCCATCGAGCGGGCGGTCCCGGCGATGATCTTCGAAGCGGCGTCGATGTCGTTGGCGTTGAGGTCGGGCATCTTCCGCTCGGCGATCTCGCGGATCTGGTCCTGGGAGATCGTCCCGACCTTGTTGACGTGCGGCTCGCCCGAGCCCTTCGAGATCCTGATCGCTTCCTTGATCAGGACCGCGGCGGGCGGCGTCTTGGTGATGAAGGTGAAGGAGCGATCCTCGTAGACGGTGATCTCGACCGGGATGATCGTCCCGCCTTCACCCTGGGTCTGCGCGTTGAAGGCTTTGCAGAAGTCCATGATGTTGACGCCGTGCTGGCCCAGCGCGGGACCGACCGGCGGCGCCGGGTTGGCGTTGCCTGCCTGGATCTGCAGCTTGATGAGGGTGAGGACTTTTTTAGCCATAAGGGGTTGCTGAGGGTAGCGGTCTTGGCGACCTAGATCTTCTTGACCTGGTCGTAGCCGACCTCGACGGGGGTCTCGCGACCGAAGATCGAGACCAGCACCTTGAGTTTGGCGGCGTCCTCGTTGATCTCGGCGATCTCGCCGGAGAAGTCGGAGAGCGGGCCGGAGATGACTTTGACCGATTCGCCGATCGCGAACTGCGCCTGGGTGCGGGGGCGCTCGGCGGTCTCGCGGTGGAGCAGGCGGTCGACCTCGGGTTTGGAGAGCGGCACCGGCTTGTTGCGGGAGCCGACGAAGCCGGTGACGCCGGGGGTGTTCTTGACCAGGCCCCAGGCGTCGTCGGTCATCTCCATGTTGACGAGGACGTAGCCGGGCATGGTCCGTTTCTCGGTCTGGACTTTCTGCCCGTCCTTCATCTCCGAGACCTGCTCGGTGGGGACGACGACCTGCCGCACGTTGCGGTTCTGACTCATCGTCTGAACCCGGTGCTCGAGGTTGTGCTTGACCTTGTTCTCGTGCCCGGAGTAGGTGTTGATCACGTACCAGCGATACAAATCGAAGCCTTTGTTCGGGATCCCGCCTAGAGGATCTGCTTGATGAGGAAGTTGAAGGCCGCGTCGAGGGCGCCCAGGTAGGCGGCCGCTACGGCGACGAAGAGGATGGTGACGGCGGTGGCCTGGATCAGCGTCTCGCGGTCGGGCCACTGGACTTTCTTCAGCTCGGCCCAGCAGGAGAGGATGAAGCCGATGAAGCCGCCGCGCTGGCGCTCCGCTTTTGCCTGTTTCTGCTTCTTGGCGACCTGCTCGCTCTCGCGCCGCTTCTGCTCCTCGCGTTTGCGCTTTTCCGCCTCCTTGACCGCCTTCGCTTCGGCGCGGCGGGCGGAGCGGGGCTTGGGGGCGTCCGGGGTCTCGAGCTGGGACTCCGGGGCGCCGGCACCGATGCCGATCTCCACGGCCTCGGCCTCGGCGACCTCGCCGGAGACCCCTAGCTGGGTATCCCGCTGGGCCTCGGAAGGGCTGTCATGCCCTTCGCTGGAACGTTTCCGTTCTTCAGCTTCCCGAGCCCGGCGCTCAGCCTTGCGCTGTGCGCGCGTCTTGGCCATCGGGAGCTACCGGGTCTCCTTATGAGGGGTGTGGCGGCCGCACCAGCGGCAGAACTTGCGCATCTCGATCCGGTCCGGCGAGTTGCGCCGAGACTTGTTGGTCTGGTAATTCCGCCGCTTGCACTCTTCGCAAGCCATCGTCACCGCAATGCGGACATCTCCGCGAGCCATCTTCTCCCTCGTTCCGTGCCTGAGGACTGTCGTTACAGAAGAAAAACCCCGGGCCGAAGCGCGAGGCTGCGGCAAGGATAGCGCCCTACCTCGCACCGGGACTGCCCGCTGACGCCCAACCCCGCCGTAATTCTCACGTACTACCTACTTTTATGTACAGTCGTTTGCTACGCAATCCATCGGGGCACTCGGGGGTACGGTGCGACAGCCAATCGAATGCGGCGGTCTCTGCGACAGGGACCAGTTCGTGGAAGAAGTCGACGAGCGGATCCTCGACCCGCACCACCGCGAGCAGCCCGGGGCGCTCCTCCTGCTCGACATCGATTCCTTTCACCTCGTCAACGATTCGCTCGGTCACGAAGCCGGCGACCGGCTGCTGGAGACGGTGGCGACGACGCTGCGCGAAGAGTCGCGGGCGGAGGACCTGCCGGCGCGGATCTGCGCCGACGAATTCGCACTGCTGCTGCGGCGGGCCGACCCGGACCAGGCGCGGGCGGTCGCGGAGCGGTTGATCGCGCTGGTCCGCGAACGGGGGCAGCCGGCGGTCGGGGCCAGCGTCGGGATCGCGACCTTCGGCGGCACCGGCGAGGAGATCACGGCCGAAGGCCTGATGATCGCCGCCGACATCGCCCTCTGCGAAGCGCAGGAAGCGGGCGGCGGGCGGGCGGTCGACGCCGCCAGCGGCCCCAACCTGAAACTGACCTGGGCCGACCGGATCCGCGAAGCGATCGACCAGCAGCGGATCGTCGTCTACGCGCAGCCGATCTTCGACCTGCGCAGCCGCTGCGTCGCCCGCGAGGAGCTGCTGGTGCGGATGCTGGACGACAGCGGCGACATCATTCCGCCCTCTTCGTTCCTGCCGACCGCCGAGCGCCTCGGCCTGATCGTCGACATCGACCGCCTCGTCCTCGCCAAGGCGATCGAGCTGGCCGGCCGCTCGCGGCCGATCGCGGTCAACGTCAGCGGCGCCTCGCTCTGCGACCCGCGGCTGATCGCCGACGTGCGGGCGGCGATCGCCGACGGCCTCAACCCCGGCTGGCTCGACTTCGAGATCACCGAGACGGCGGCGATCTCCAACATGGCCGACGCGCGCGCCTTCGCCCTGGCCGTCACCGAGATGGGCTGCGGGCTGGGGCTGGACGACTTCGGCACCGGCTTCAGCTCCTTCAGCTACCTGAAAGAACTGCCGGTCCAGCACCTCAAGCTCGACCTCGAGTTCATCCGCGAGCTTCCCAGCTCCCCGGTCGACCAGCGCCTAGTCCAGGCAATGGTCCAGTTCGCCAAGGCCTTCGGGCAGGAGACGGTTGCCGAGGGCGTCGAGGACTCCGAGACCCTGGCGCTGGTGCGCGCGTTCGAGGTCGACTACGCGCAGGGCTTCCACATCGGCAGGCCGGCGTTGGTGGATTGCGAGCCGGTGGGGGCCGCTGCCTGAGTCCACAGGGATAGACTTTCCGCATGGAAAAGCGCCTGAGCGGCGACGCCGAAGAGCTGAATCAAGCCCGCTCCCTGCGACGCGAAGCCGACCTGCGAGCCACGATGAGCGAGCGGCTTGCCCGGGTGCATGCCCTCTGCAAGCAGATGAGCGCCATCAAAGGCGCCGCCAGAGCGCGTTGAGAGAGTTCGACCTCCGCTCTCTCCTGGAGGCGCTGAACACCGGCGGCGTACGTTTCGTCGTGATCGGGGGAGTTGCCGTAGGCGCCCATGGATACGTCCGTGGCACCGAGGATCTCGACCTCGTCCCCGATCCCGACCCGGAGAACCTGACCCGCCTGACCGAGGCGCTCGCGAAACTGGAGTCCACCCTTCCCACCGTCGCGGAACGTCCCTTCGACGCGGCTAAAGACGCTGGAGTGATTCAGCGTGGCGGCAACGTGACGACGATGACGCGCTTCGGGGGTCTCGACATCGTCCAGCGGGCTCGAGGGGTTCCGAGTTATTCGCAGCTGATCATCGATGCCGTGGAAAGCGAGCTGCTCGGCATTCCGGTTCTCGTCTGTTCGCTGTCGAAATTGCGAGAGATGAAGCTGGCGCAGGATCGTGAGCAGGATCGCGCTGACCTGGCGAACCTGCCCGAGCAGTAAACGCTCGGCTCAGAGCCCGAGCGTCTTGGCGATGATGTTGCGCTGGATCTCCGAGGTGCCACCGTAGATCGTCGAGACCAGCGAAGTGCGGACGAGGCGCTCCATGTCGTACTCGGAGGAGTAGCCGTAGCCGCCCATCATCTGCATCCCCTCGAGGGTGGTCCGCTTGGTCACCTCGGTGACGAAGAGCTTCACCATCGAGGCCTGTTGGGGCAGCATCCGATCGGGATCCTCGTCGACCAGGGTGGCAACCCAGCGGGTCATCAGGCGGGCCGCCTCCAGGTCGGTGGCGAGGTCGGCGATCCGGTGCTGGAGCGCCTGGAAGGAGCCGATCGGGCGGTCGAACTGGCGGCGCTCCTTGACGTAGACCAGGAGGTCGTCGAAGGCGCGCTGGGCGATGCCCAGCATCGTCGCGGCGAGGATCAGGCGCTCGACGTTGAGGCCCGCCATCAGCTGCGTCCAGCCCTTGTCGACCTCGCCGAGCACGTCCTGGGCCCGGGCCGGGCAGTCGGTGAAGTAGAGGTGGTTGGTCTCGTGGCAGCCCATCGTCTCGATCGGGACGATCTCCATCCCCTCCGCCCCGCTCGGGACCCAGATCATCGTCATCCCCTCGTGCTTGTTCGGGCCCCTGTCGGTGCGGCAGACGACGAGGACGTGGTCGGAGATGTGGGCGTTGGAGCAGAAGACCTTCTGGCCGTTGAGGACGTAGCCGTCGTCGACCGGCTCGGCCCGACAGGCGAGGGCGCCGACGTCGGAGCCCGCCTCGGGCTCGGTCATCGCGATCGCCTCGACCGAGCCGGAGGCGATGCCGCCGAGGATCTCTTCCTTCTGCGCCTCGGTGCCGAAGCGCGCGGTTGCCCCGGCGACGATCAGCGTCGTCGCGTAGCCGCCGATCGGAGCGAGGCCGCGCGAGGTCTCCTCCATGAACAGGCAGGCGTCGAGCATCGACCCGCCGGAGCCGCCGTACTGCTCGGGGATCGTCACCCCGAGCCAGCCCAGCTCCGCCATCTGGTTGTAGATGTCGAAGTTGTGGTGCTCGCGGTAGCCGTCGGTCAACCGCTCACGCTGGTCCGGCGTCCCGCACTCGCGGTCGCAGAAATCGCGGATCGCGTCGACGAAGTCTTCCTGCTCATCCGTGAGAGCGAAGTCCACCCGGGGAGCCTATAAGGCTGCCCCGGAGGATCGGGCTATTTTTCCGCTTCTATGGAGCCGAGGCGAGTGAGAGCAGCACAGTGGATCGATGAGAAATTCCGGACCCTTGGTCGTGCGCTGGAGCGGGCGGGCGAACAGTCGGCGGCGGGTGCACGGGCCCTGGTTCGAAATCCCACTCTCTCGCTGGCGCTCACGACGGTTGTCCTGTTTGCGGTGGCTCGCTTACCGACGGAAATCTTCTATTCCGAATTAGGCGTCCGCCCAGAGGACGTGGGGTTGAACTCGGTGCAGGTCCTGCTCCAGGGCAGCGCAGTCCTGCTTGCAATCTCGGTTCTCCTGGCTCTGACCTTGGTCGCTGCTTTCTTCTTGCTCTTCGGGTTCGCCTCATTCGCTTGGAGCAGCGACACGGGTTCTTTGACTCGCCTTCTCAAGACCACGTTCCGGCTCGGTCTCTTCCCCGCTCTCATCTTCACGGTTGCCTTCTCCCTCTGGCTATTGATCCAGATAGCAAACGAGCAAAGCGACGCTGTACATGAAGGCCTCGGGATCTCACCAGGGCTATATCCCTGGCGAGCCGAAGAAGTGAAAGCCACCTGGAGGGGACCCGCTAGACGCCCACTTCCGGGCTGCAATCAGCTCTTCTACCTCGGCGAGACGGACGGCCATGCCCTGCTATTCGACGCAGCGCTCAATACGACCTACCGGATCAACTCAGAGGACATCGAATTGGAGTTCCCTCTCGACTGCCCTGAGAGAAGCCCGGAACGAGACTCGAACTCGTGACCCCTTCCTTACCATGGAAGTGCTCTACCAACTGAGCTATCCGGGCGGGTCGGCCTCCCTTGAAGCCGTCTGCTCAGGGGGATTCTAGAGGTTGCCCACCGCTTCGGCAGCCGCGGCTTCGGAAGGGGCTAGATGAACTTCGACGGCTGGAAGCGGCAGTAGCGGAATTCGAAGTCGAGGACCAGGTTGTTCGCCTGCCTGGCGTTGCTGACGAGGCGGAGCACCATCTTCTGCGCGCCCGTTTTTTCGCCCTTGGCGAGCTTGCGGCCGACGGCTTCGAAGAGTTCGGCCTCTTTCTTCACGTAGACCAGCCATTTCGTCAGGACGGTCGCGTCAGCGGTCGGCTTCGGGACCTGGAGGAGCTGGGCCCGGGTGCGCTTCAGTGCCCGGGCGGCGGCGAAGAACTGCTTCGCGGCGGCATCGAGCTTGCCCGCCTTCACTTTCGCCCGCACGCCCTGGAGGATCTTCTCGTTGGCTTCGGTGTTGGCCTTGCAGATCGGTTCGACCGCATCGACGTAGCTCTCCCGGGTGGTTTCCGCGGCAAAGGCGGGAAGCGCGGAGAACAGCAGGGCGAGGACGATCGTCAGCGGGAGCTTTCTCATCGGCGACATTGTGACGACTCGCGGTGCCGGGCTCGCTCAGGGCGAGGCGACGGGGGTCGACGGGGGCGCCCCGTCCTTCAACAGCGTCGCCAGGTAGATGACGACGGGGGTCGATCCGCGGTTGGCCGCTTCGTGGATGTCGGAGGGCTGCTCGACGATCCACTGGCCCGCCCTGATCCGACCGGTTTCGCCGGCCGTGAGCCTGCGGACCAGCGGCGGGCTCTGGTCCGACTCGCCCTTGCGGATCGTCGCGGTGCCGCGGCGGACGGTGTAGGTGAGGGTGCCGGAGGCGATCCGCGCAATCTGGGTGCCGAGGTGACGGTGCAGCGCCAGCTCCGCTCCCGGCTCGACGACGACGCGGCTCAGCACCATCGTGCGGCCGGGCGCTCCCTGAACCTGGCTCGTCTGAGCGAGGGCGCTGCGGACGGCGCCGGGGGGAGCCTTCGACTGGCCGAAGGCACCCGGCAGGATCGCCCCGAGCGCGAAGGCGACAACGAGCGCGAGGCCGACGAGGAGGCGTGACTTGGTGGCTCCGGTGAAGATGGCGCGGACCCTAAGCGGCGCCTCGGATGACCGGCCGGCGGGCGTGGATGTGTAGCTTGCCGGGGGTGCGCGGCCGAAACCTCCTCTCGCTCGCGGCGGTCCTCTGCGCCTTGGCCTCGGCCTTGGTCGCGACCGGCTGCGGCGGCGGCTCCGACGACCCCTCCCGCCCCGCCCCGGCGGCCGCCGAGTTCCCCTCGGCGAAGGGGAAGACGATCGCCGACCTCCTGCACGACTCGGGGGCGAAGCCGACGAACCTGGTGATCGCGCCCGCGGCCCGGGTCTTCGACACCGGCGCCAACCGCTTCCCGTTCGGCGTCTTCACCGCCGGCCAGGAGCAGGTAAGTGACGCGGACGTGGCGCTCTACTTCGCCCGCGACGGCAAAAGTCCGGTGCTGGGGCCGCTGCCGGCCCAGGTGACCTCGCTGGAGACGAAGCCCGCCTATAGGGCGAGCGGCGAGGAACCCGAGTCGGTCGAGGGCCTCTACTCGGTCCCCGAGGTCGTCTTCGACCGCAAGGGGCCTTGGCTGGCGATTGCGATGCTCAAAGGGAAGAACGGCTTGGAGGTCTCGCGAGTCCCGAGCCTGATCGTCGGCGACGTCCCGAAGGTGCCGGACGTGGGCGAGAAGGCGCCGGTCGTCCACACCCCGACCGCGGCGGACGTCGGCGGCGAGATGGCGAAGATCGACACCCGGGTGCCGCCCGACCAGATGCACGAGGTCGACTTCGCCGACGTGGTCGGGAAGAAACCGGTCGTCCTCGTCTTCGCCACCCCCGCGTTCTGCCAGACCCGCGTCTGCGGCCCGGTCGTCGACGTCGCCCAGCAGGTGGCGGACTCCTACGACGGCGAGGCCGAGTTCGTCCACATGGAGGTCTTCGAGGACAACGACCCCGGCAAGGGCATCGTCCCGCAGATGAAGGCCTACGGGCTGATCACCGAGCCGTGGACCTTCCTGGTCGACCGCAAGGGGATCGTCCGCGAGCGGTTCGAGGGCGCCTACGGAGTGTCCGAACTGGAAGAGGCGATGGGGACGATCGTCCCCGCTCGCTAGCGCGAGCTGCGCCTGCCGCGGCCGTTTCGGGAGCTCTTCGAGCGGCGGCGTTTCCCGGGCGGCTGGGCGGCGTCGCGGAGGGTGCGTTCGCCGGCCTTCTCGGTCGCCTCCCCCATCGTCATCTGGAACATCGCCAGCAGCGCGTCGGAGGCGAGCGGGCGCATGCGGTCGAGCGCTTCGCGGACCTTCGGCCAGTCCTCCTCCGGGCGACCCGCCTTGTCGAACGGCTCCCAGATCTCCTCGACGAAGAGGTCGACGAAGGCGCGGGCCACTCCCTCGGCGTGATGGCGGAGGGTCTCGGCGGTCGAGAAGGCGGCTTCGGGGGAGACGCCGAGCTCGCGGAGGGCGGCCCCCGCTCGCTGCAGACGGGGGCTGATCGCCTCGATCTGGCCGTCGGGGAGCTGGCGCAGGATCCCCAGCTTTTCGCCGCGGCGGATCAGCTTCTCGTCGAGGATGGGGGCGCCCCAGACGGCGGCGAGCTCCTCGGCGTCGAAGATTTCCGGGGTCTCGTCCTCGAAGGGGGCGCGAACGGCGCGGGCGAAGTCGACCATCTCGCGGGAGGAGCCCTCGCTGCTCTCCAGCACCCGCCGGATCGCCTCCAGGTTGAGGCCCTCCGCCTGCATTTCCCGGGTCAGTTCGATCCGGGCGACGTGGTCCTCGCTGTAGTAGCCGGTGCGGCCGTGGACCTCGGGCGGGGGCAGGATGCCGCGGGTCTGGTGGGCGCGGATGTTGCGGATCGTCATCCCGGTCCGCCGCGCCAGCTCCCCGATCGTCAGCATGCCGGCGGGTTTTCCCCGCTGCTTGGCGCTCATCGGCCCATGGTAAGCGGGAGCCGCTGGCCGTTCATCTTTGCGGCGGCATCTGAACAGAGGAATGCGATCGCCGCGGCGATGTCCTCGGCGGGGGTGAAGGTCGGGAACTCCTTGCCCGGGTTCTCCTCGCGCATCCGCGGCGTCAGGATCGCGTCGACGACGACGATGTTGGCTGTCGCGCCGCTCGCTTCGAAGCCGTCGGCGAGGGCGAGGGTCCAGGCCTCGGCGGCGGCCTTCGCGGCCGCGTAGGCGGCGTTGGCGTTGCTCGGCGCCTGCGCCTGCTTGGCGGAGACGAGGACGAAGCGGCCGTTGCCGCCGGCGGCGATCTGGTCGTGGAAGGCGCGGGTCGTGTGCTGGACGGTGCGGACGAGGAGGTCGTGCAGCAGCTCCCAGTCCGACAGCGGCGCCTCGTGCAACGGCTGCCCGCCGCGCCAGCCGCCGACCAGGTGGACGAGGCCGTCGACGTGACCGAAGCGCTCGACCAGGGCGGCGCACCAACCGCGCACCGCCTCCTCGTCGAGCAGGTCGACCGCGTGCCCGTCCCAGCGCTCGGGCGGGAGAGCGAGGTCGGCGCCGAGGGCGTCGAGCGCGGCCTGGTCCCGGTCGGTCCCTGCGACGGTCGCGCCGGCCGCAGAGAGCCGTTGCGCGACCAACGGCCCGAGGCCGCCCCCCACTCCGGCGATCGCGATGACTCTGTCGTCGAGCATGCGGACATCCTCTCAATCGGACCCGGCCGGCTTCGGTGCCGCAACTTTCTGTCTGCTGTCTCTGTCAACATCGTTGCCATGGAAGCTCCGACCACCAACGGCGTCCACCGCCGCGAGCGCGCCGTCAACCGTCGCGTGCAAGGTGACATCGGAGAGCTGTCGGCGATGGAGTGGCTGGCCGCCACGGGAGCGGTGGTCTGGGTGCCGTTCGCCCACAGTCCCGACGTCGACCTGATGGCGGAGTGGGACGGCGAGTTGATGAGGGTCCAGGTGAAGACGTCGACCTTCCGCGCGCAGCCCAAGTCAGGGGGCGAGCGCTGGAAAGTCTCGATCGCCACCAACGGCGGGAACCAGAGCTGGAGTGGATTGACGAAGAAGTTCGACCCGGCGAAAGTCGACTACCTCTTCGCCGTGGTAGGCGATGGCCGACGCTGGTTCATCCCGGCATCCTGCGTCGAGGGCAGGCGCGAGGTGGCCCTCGGAGGGAGGAAGTACTCGGAGTTCGAGATCGAGCCCGGCACTCCCTTTGAAGGAACGATCTACTCGCGCGGCTGCCCCAATAGACTTCAGGCCTGCAGTGGAATTAAACCCTGCACCGCGGGGGAGTGCCAGAGCGGTCAAATGGATGTGACTGTAAATCACACGGCTATGCCTACGCAGGTTCGAATCCTGCCTCCCCCATCCAGCAGCCGACAAGTCCTGCTGCGCCCGAAACGGCAGATGACGATCCCGAAAGCGCCCTGCGAGGCCGCCGGCCTCGACTCGGGTGATCGGCTACGAGTTCAGGCCGATGGTCCGGGCCGCATCCTCATCGAGAGGATCGATCCGGGAAGCGCCGAGACCGCAGCAGCGGCTGCCGCGGAAGCCCCGGTCTAGCCTTCGGACGCTCCGAGCCGGGCCGCCATCTGTTCGTTGAAGGCGGTCAGGGCGGAGAAGGGGCGCATGAAGACGGTCAGCTCGGCGACACGGCCGTCCTCGTCGAGCTCGAGGAAGTCGATTCCCTCCAGCTCACGGTCGCCCACCTTCGCCTTGAAGCGGAGGCAGACGGTGTTGTCCTCGGCGAGCTCGTCGGTGTAGGTGAGGTCCTCCAGGGTGGCGGCGACGTGGGTGAGGACCGCGATCACGGTGTCGCGGCCTTCGAAGCCGCGGAAGAGGACGGGGCTGTGGAGGACGACGTCCTCGCGCAGCGTCTCGGCGAGCAGCTCCAGGTCTTTGCTCTCGGCGGCGCGGCGGAAGGGGTGTGGCTCGGCCATCGGCTCACTGTAGCTCGCTGGCGGTGGGATACTCGCGGCATGCCGAGCGATCGCATCTGGGCAAGGCTCTCGAATTCCCTCGGAGCGACCGGGCTGCGCCTGGTCGGGAAGCTCAACGCCCCGCTCTACCGGGCCACCGGAGGACGGGTCGGCGGCAAGATCGGCAAGGCGCCCGTCCTGTTGCTGACCACCACCGGCCGCAAGTCCGGGCAGCCGCGCACGGCGCCGGTCCTCTACCTCGCCGACGGCGACCGCTTCGTCGTCATCAACACCAACGCCGGCAACGCGAAGACGCCGGCCTGGTCGCTCAACCTGCGGGCCGACCCGGAGGCCGAGGTCGAGGTCGGCAACAGGCGGATCGAGGTGCGGGCGCGGCTCGCCGAGGGCGAGGAGCGGGCCGAGCTCTGGCGTCGGCACATGCAGCAGTACTCCGGCTGGGAGTTCTACGAGTCGAAGCTCGACCGCGAGATCGGCGTCTTCGTGCTGGAGCCGCGCTAGCTGACTTCGCGCAGCATCTGCGCCTCGGGCAGGCGCTTCAGCTTCTTCAGCGTGTTGTTCTCGATCTGGCGGATCCGCTCGCGGGTGACGCCGAAGGTGCGGCCGACTTCCTCGAGCGTCAGCGGCTCCGTCCCGGCGAGGCCGTAGCGAAGTTCGATCACCCGCCGCTCCCGATCCGGCAGCGCTTCGAGCGCCCTCTGCACGCCCTCTTTCTGCATGTGCTCGCTCGCTTCCTCGAAGGGCTCCAGCACCGCGTCGT